>CAYYNL010000124.1:0-13667 GCA_964472925.1 uncultured Fibrobacter sp.
ATTTTGAACTCACACCGGAAATGTTTGAAATCTGGATAAACGAAGATCAGGATTTTTTACAACTTGACCAAGAGAAACTTCGGGCGGACTTTACATCAATTCAGGAAGAATACACCAGAGTAGGATCTCGATTATTTGAAAATTTTCTAAAGATAGCGGGTTTTTAAGAAATCAGGCTCAAAGCGGCTTCATTTCTGGCTTTCAGGAAACCACTGGCTGAGCCAGTGGAGCCAGATGTCTCGTAAGTCATTATAATGCCTTCTTGCTTTCGCAGCTTTGCCGCTCAATCATACCGCCTGTGGCGGTAGTACTTGACTGGCTTTTATTGTTGCTACTAAGGTTATTAGGGATTATGATACAATACCCTCTTAAACTTAGTATCCTGTCTTCTGGAACCTTAGTAGCAGAAGTAACACGTATACAAGAAAAACCTTATTACCTTATTTTTATCTTCACAAGTAGCACAAACTGTTACCATTAATTTCGGAAATCATTAGCGAACACTATTTCTGAAACATGTTCAATAAACTATGGTTTTGAAGAATTACCATTCATACTCCTACTTCGAAATTAGTACTTTTCTGGTTTCTTTTATCTTTCCCGATTCAAAACTGGCTAACCAGAATCCGGAGGCTCTTACTGAGAGGGGAATTAATTGCTTTCCTCGTGGGGCAATTCCATTGTATTGAAATACCTGACGCCCATTGGCCGTAAAAAGTTTCAGTTTATAGGCACATACAACAGGCGTCTGAATTGTAAAATACAATTTATTTAAACCAATCAAATTCCAGCCAAAGGGGATCTCAGCAATACTCGCAACAGGCCCAATCTGCGGCTGTACAGGCACTGAACCTCCGGAAGTGATGGTGATTGTACGTGAAAGACTATCACCTTTTTTGCATAGATATACACCAACCGAACTTTCCGAAACTGTATCAAACTGCAAAGAACTGCCAGTCCCACCCCAATTTTCACCATTCTTCTGCCACTGATATGGGCCACTTGACCATCGTGAATCAAAAATGACCGGTGCAGTAATATTTTTCCCCCCTGCTACATTAATGACCTGATCCACACTATCAATAAGTGTCGTCTTTTTATTTGTCCAAACCCCATAATTGTCGATATTTCCACGAACCGCAATCCACAACTCATTACCTTTTGGATTATTGCGGATTGTTCCATTGTTAACAATACCTTTATTGACATTCAATGTAACCCACCCTAGTCCTCCACCATTCTGCAACACACTTGTAACTGTAACCAGACCGTTAAAATATACATCTGAATTTGTTATTGTGAAGTTTCCTCCGATTGATAATGGTCCATCAAATACAGTACTCGAAATCGCAGATGAATCATTACAGTATAATGTGTCGACATTCTTAATTACCGCCCGGTATAGCGGTGTTGCTCCCGCAAGTGTGAGTGAATGTCTATTCAGATCGAATATGCCCCAGAAATAATTATCCTTATAGCCTTCACAACTGAATTCAGATGCGTTGACAGCAATATTAGATAATGCTACGAGTGGAAAAGTATCGGATATTCCATCGCTGTTTTTCTTCTGCAGGACTCCAGTAAATTCCACTCCTGCCGCCTGGCTGATATATTGTACCGCTGTCGATCCCAAAAAGGTTTTAGCCGGTTTCCAGACCCCGTTATTGACAACATCACCATACAGGTCAAGCCACAACTCATTTCCTCTGGGGTTGTTCCGGATCACACCATTATTTGTAATTTTTCCCTTGAATTTAGGTGTCAACCAGACAAGATTTCCGCCATTCTGCAAAGTGTCAATAATTGTCACATTCCCATTGAAAGTGACATTTCCATCAATAAGTGTCAGACTGCCTGCAATAGCAATAGAATCATTAACCGAAATACTCTGTACCACAGAAGAGTCCCTGCTGATAAGTGTTGTAACATTTTTCAATACCGACCTTGCAAGCAATGTGGGTCCTCTTAATGTAAGAGAATGACCATTCATATCAAAAATTCCCCAGAAAGAAGTCCCATCCTTGTAACCTTGAGCATCAAAACTGTTCACATTGAAAACAATATCCGATGAAGCCACAAGTGGAAACGTATCAGATGTTCCAGCTTCACTTATTTTAAGGAGATTTCCGTTAAATTCAGCACCAGCTGCATGGCTAATATGCTGCACCTGTGTTGATGCAAAAAATGTTTTTTCCGGAAACCATTTACCATTGTTAATGACATCACCGTAGCAATCCAACCATAAAGCATTACCCTTGGGGTTATTTCGTATAACACCGTTATTGGTAATTTTCGCCTTGAACTTCGGTGTAACCCATCCCAACCCCCCACCGTTCTGTAATGTGTCACTGACAGTGGCATCATTATAAAATGTCACATTACCATCTACCAGTGTTATTCGCCCGGCAAGAGTTATTTCATTAGTAACAGAAATACTCCGCACCGTCGTCGAATCAAGACCGATCAGCTTATTAACATTTCTAAATGAAGTGTAATACAATTGAGTAGACCCTTTTAAGGTAAGGGAATTACCGCCAAGATCAAATACACCCCAGAAATAAGCGGTATCGTACCCCTGTCCACTAAAGTGTGATGCATTGATTACGATATCCGAAGTTGCCACCAGTGGAAAGGTGTCCCCAGATCCATCAGTATGGCATTTTTGAAGTCCTCCACAAAATTCGACATCACTGGCTTGACTGATATGTTGAATTTTGTTGGACATGAATCCTGTTTTGGCGCATTTCCAGACACCATTATTGACAACATCACCACCGATATTGATCCATAGTTCGTTAGCAGTTGGATTATTTTGAATGGTTCCGTTATTGGTTATATTTCCGTTAATATTAAGCACAACCCATCCTAACCCACCACCATTCTGAAGTACATTACCTTCATTGATCGTAAGATTATTACAGGTTGCCCCTGAAGTCACTGAAACTGTTCCTTTTATAATGACATCATCATTCTGCCCGGGAATGGTATATCCGACCCAGGTTAAGGTATCGTTCCAGTTACCGCCACTGGAAGTGGACTCAATTGTCAAAGAATAGGACACTGCAGATAAGGATAATAAAACAGTGATCATCTGGCGTAATTGCATATAAACTCCGGGTTAATAAAAATGACATTCATATCAAACCAAATGGGACGTACCCCAGATAAAGAGTACATGTAGTGACAATTAAAAGACTTTTCAATTATCCGTAGTAATCATAATATTGTCAACATTAAAAAAACACCATTTTACAGGATTGGATATAATAAATGAAGCAACAAGCGATTGCAAGAGTTTGTTTGAGTCACAGGCATACCCCCGTCAGTAATCAAATTCCTGTTTATTTTTTTTGGGCATCCGGTATTTTTATGGCTACCCCCAGTATATTGTGGTTCGTGGCTTATGGGTACCGTTACGAACAATTGCTGCTCTGCAGTCTTCAAGTTTACGATGTTGCATGGCTTCTAAAAAAGTAGCTATTTCTGCTTCAAGCGCTAATCGAAGCATCTGCTGAGCACCAATCCGAGCAATCTCATCAAGAGATAATATTTCATGTTTTTCGTTGTCAAAGAACGTATTTTCTATCATGGCGTATCCTCCATTCTAAATGGTGAGTATTTTTCTTTTTTTGCAAACTTAAAATACTTGGATACGCCACTTCTTCAAATTATCTCATACACTACTTTCGAAAATAACTCATGTCAATAACGAACTTATTAAAAGAGAAGACCCAAAATGAACAAAAAAGAGCATAATATTCACGATTTTGATATAGCAATGATTTGCGAATATTTTTCCGGTTTGGATCGTCAGGGTCCAGGAAGTAATGAAGCAACAATAAAAGCCTTAAGCTTTATAGATAATTTACACGAAAAATCGAAAATTGTCGATCTTGGTTGTGGTACTGGAACTCAAACTGCTGTTTTGGCACAAAATGCGCCTGGTAATATCACAGCAATAGACCTGTTCCCCGGCTTCATTGACAAGCTAAATGAAAATGTACAGAAGTTGAACCTTCATAGAAGAGTTAAGGGTGTTGTAGGTTCAATGGATAAGCTCGATTTTCAGTTAAATGAACTGGATCTTATCTGGAGTGAAGGAGCAATATATAATATTGGTTTTGAAAAGGGCTTGAACTATTGGAACAAGTTTTTAAAAAAAGGTGGGTATGTTGCTGTTACTGAAGCAACATGGTTTACAGAGAATCACCCGCAGGAAATATTCGATTTCTGGAATGAAGCATACCCTGAAATAAACACTATTCCGGTAAAAATTGCCCAAATGCAAAAGGCAGGCTATCTGGTGGTGGCATCGTTCATATTACCAGAAATTTGCTGGACTGACAATTTTTTTAAACCCGCAATAGAAGTACAAAAGACATTCCTGAATAAATACAAAGGTAACAAAACAGCAGAAGAATTTATAAAATACGAAAGACATCATGCCTCACTTTATGAGAAATATAAGAATTATTATGGGTATGTATTTTATATCGGGAAAAAAATATAGAAACCATTTCGTATAATTTTTTTTTAAGATTACTTCTGATTAGATATTGTTATCTTTTTACAATAAGATACCTGATAGATACTATATTGATTATTGAGATTTGTTCAGGATTTTGCTATTTAAATTCGCGATCTTTCTGTCGAAATTAATCAGGGGTTATGAAAAATGAGGGATGTTTACGAATTTTTAAAGCCGAAATTCCTGATCCTGACCTGCATTGCAGTTGTTACAATTCTTATAATCGGCTGCGCCGGTTCATCTGCAATTCGTCAACAAACATCTGTTCTGACCTAAATAGAATTACACAGGGCCAACTGCGTTCAGATTTTATCGAACTTCTTTATAATATCGAGATGGTTTATGATGCTCCGTTTAATACGATTAGCCGAGATACCATTGTAAAATTATTTGAAGAGCGTATAGCTGATGGTAAAGAAGATTATTCATTGTTTGAAGCTTACAAGCTGTTTTCCTAACTTATTGCTTTATTAAATGACGGGCACACCGGTGTTTATGTACAAGAGATACCAGATTCAATTTCTGTGCTTCCTCTGATATTAAGAAAATGTGATAATTCACTGATTGTATCAAAAGATCTAACCGAAGACAGCATTTTAAAGGAAAAATAGTAACTAAAATAAACGGCTTATCTGTAGATTCTATTGAAAACACAATAGTGCAATACATCTCTGGCGAACGTGATATTTTTCGGTCTTTATCCGGTGTTTGGTTTTTCTGGTCCATTCAGAATTAATTATTTGGCGGATACAGCAGAAGTAGAGATATCGATTCAAGGTTTGAGCATGCAAGAGATGAAGAAAAGGATAGTCAAGGTATTCAGATCCAAACCTTTCGATTTCTATGTTATTGACAGCCTTAAGACAGGTGTTTTGACTTTGCAGACCATGAGTTTACCTAAAGAATTTGAAAAATTTATGATAAAAACAATGAAAGAGATCGACAGTAAAAATGTAAATACCCTGGTGTTAATATAGCAGGTAATCGGGGCGGTTATGTAGAACATTTATGACACTTCTGGATTATGTTACATCGATCCCATATGCTTTTTACCACACAATACTTGTTAGAATGCCAGGACCTGGCATGAATATTAAAAAAATTGTAGGTGAAAAAAATGAGATGGAAAAGTATGGAATGAAAAAAAGAAGAACAGCTTTGGCGGACGACTCATTTTTGTCAGTGATGAGGGTACATATTCCTCTGCTGTAACTCTTGTGTGGATTGTCAAAAAGTTCGGTATAGGACAAATCGTTGGTTGGGCTCCAGGTTCACCATGTACCAGAGCTGCAGCGCTCAGACATTTTAAATTATCAAATACAAATCTTCATTATTCTGTTTCCACCCGTATGGTTTTTTGTTCCGGATGTACGGAAAACATTGTTGTTCCAGACATTGAAATTCAGGATTCAAACTGGGCTTGTAAGGAAAATGATGAAAAAGAAAAGATCATTCTGAAAGTTATTCAGAAATGAAATAATACAGAAATGAAATAATATTCATATTATGGCCTGAGTCATCACGAGAATAGCCAACCGCTTCCATATCTTAAAACCAGACCTTGTCTGTACTCCACAATCGATCTTTTCAAAAATCATAATAACGGTACTGACTCCTGCATAGGGCTTAAATACCCCTTATGGCATGGTGATTATCTCCTTTAAACATTGGTTCTCAACAATTTGCTTTCTCAAATCATAAACGGTTGAAAATGTTGCGTCAACAATGATACAGACGGAATCATAGTTGACTAAACAAAATATCATATATACACGTAGTTCTGTGCATGTTTAAAATCGCATTTGATTGGTTTAACCCCAGCGTTGTGCGAGATAGCACCAGAAAGTGCTGATCGCTCGAAGAATCTGCACTCCTAATATAAGGCAAACCATCGGATCTTCCAGATCACCCATAGCTGTCCGACTCGAGTAAAGCCAATAAACAAAAGCATTATGAACTCAAGTATCATTTTGTAACACCCGCAGACTGGATTGCGTTATGGCGGAAAATAATTCTTCTCAAATGCATCATTGAACTTCACCGTATCAGGACATACAGCTTTCAACACAACTTCAGGCACTCTTGTTCCAGCTATCATTGTCTAAATTTTCGAGTTTTTGAATACTTCTTGCGAGAAATGCGATGTTGTTATCAATCAAACTGTAACAAGGCTGTAAGATTTGCTTTTTCAATTCTGACTGCAAGGGGTGTAAGGTTGGATTGATCTGATCGTTTAGAACTACAAACGTACTTATGGTTTTAGTGAATTATTTGTTAGCAGAATTATTCATATTTTAGAGAGACAGAGGGTTTGGGGACAAATGTTTAATGGCCAATAATTAATTAACAGTATGTAACTGAAATGTAACTGCCAAAAAAATCAAAAGTATTGCTAATAATATAATTAAAAAATATATTAACATATCAAAAAGCAAATGAAAACTATATTTATGGTCTATATTTAGGGAAATAGAGTTACAACAATAATATAACTGCTAAAAGAAAAAGGATTTCTATGGAGATCGTTTACGAAAAAATAGCAAAAAATTACAAACAGATGGCTATTTTCGCAATTGTCATAACTGTCTTTTTGGCTTTTGGGATGACCAAATTAAAGACAAGAAATAATTACGATGGTGAATTGGGTGAAAATGACCCAATTATCATAACAAACGATTATTTCAACCAATTCTTTGGTGATAAACATGTTGTAAGTATAGGTCTGAAGTGTGAATCGATTTATAATTCAAGAACATTGCAAAAAATTATTAATATTTCAGAAGATCTTAGGAAAATTGAAAATGTGATTGATGACGATATATTGAGTCTTTCAACAATGAATAATGTCTCAGCAGTGGAAGACAATATTGATGTAGGGCCATTACTGGACACGGTTCCGAAAGATTCTATCGAAATCGCTTCCTTAAAAGAAAAAATTATGAATAATCCTTTAATAAATGGAAGACTTGTTTCTAAAGATGGCACAGCCACATGCATAATGGCTACAATAGAGAAAGGATATGATCAGGCCAGAGTCTTCAACCAAGTGATGCAGATTATTGAAAAATACAGTGGTCCGGAAGAATTGTATGCTGTAGGTGAACCGATAATGCAGCAGGCTATCGATTCTGGTATACAGAAGGATATTAAAAGATTATTACCTATTGCTTTGCTAATGATTTTGCTTGGTTTCTATATTGCATTTCGTAAAATTTCTGGTGTCCTTTTGGCTTTTGGAGCGGTCTTATTAAGTATCGTTTGGACACTTGGGATAATGGGTCATTCCCGATTACCGATTACTGTAGTATCATCGTCAATCCCTATTTTAATGATCGCAATATCAAGTTCCTATGGTATACATCTTTTGCATGCGTTTTATTCCTCTGATGACATTAAAGATGCTAGAGAGAGGATAAAATATACGCTTAATAAAATAGGGTCGGCTATCTTTTTGGCTGGAATTACATCTGCACTTGGATCCATTACTCTGGTAGTTTTTAAGTTAGTATCGATTAAGGAATTTGGAATTATAACAACTGCAGGAATACTATCCTCATTAATAATTTCGTTTACAATGTTACCAGCTTTGATTGTTATGGCTAAAACCAAAAAGAATAAAAACAAGGCATCAGAAATAATAACGACATTACTTAAAAAAGTAACAGTATTTTCGATTGAATATCGGTATTTGGTTTTATCAGTAACATTTGTAATTATTTTGATTTCCATTGTCGGAATTATGAGGATAAAGGTAGGATTCGATTTTGTTAAATACTTTCCTGAAGGACACAGCTTGAGAAAAGCAATTTCGATGTTTGATAAGGATCTTGGTGGATCAAGGTATTTCAATATAATGTTTGAAACAAGCGAGGGTAAAGAGGTTTATAATGCAGATTGCCTGAAGAAAATGGAAGAATTTCAAAAATATGCCGAATCGCTTCCTAATGTGGAATATACAAACTCAATTTCGAATATAATAAAAAATGTTAATAAAACAATGCATGGGGACAGTTCTGAATATTATCGTATTCCCGTGAAACAGGCAGATATCAGTCAATACTTAATGTTATATTCTTTATCAGCAAAACCTGGAGAATATAATGGGTTAATCGATAGCGGTAATCGAAGGGCTAAAATTCTAATTAAAATTTCATCTTCAGATCAGGAAGTGCATAAGGCAATTCTAAATAAACTACAAAGCTACACTCAAACACATTTTGATAATGAAATCAAAGTTCACTATGGTGGTATGCTAATGTTGCAAATTGCACGAATAAGACATCTGGTAATTGGTAAAATCTGGAATATTATTACTGCCATAGCTGTTGTTTTTGTGGTTTGTGCATTAGTATTTAGATCTTTTGTAACAGGTATGATAATAATTACTCCTCTTACATTAGGCACGTTAATTGTATTCGGTTGTATGGGTTTTCTGGGAATTCGAATTGAGATGTCTACTGCAATTATTACAAGCATTTCTGTAGGAATAGGTGTTGATTTTGCAATACATTTCATGATGAAATTTTGGCAAATCTATAACGAAAATAAAAACATTAGTGAAGCATGTATTTTAACAAATATTTTAGCGGGACCATCTATACTTTTTGATATGAATTCCAATATAATGGGTTTTATTGTTTTCATCTTTTCTGCGTTTACTCCTGTTAAATATTTCGGCTGGCTCGTTTCACTTACAATGTTAGCTATTGGGCTGTCAACGTTGTTAGTATTACCATCGATTATTTATACATTTGCTCCAACAATTAAGAAAATAGGAGAAAGGAGATTGATGAAACTATGAATGGAATTTATATGCTGTTAATTCAATGTTTGATGATTACTCAGTTAATGGCTTCTGTAATTAACCCGTTAGATATAATGGAAAAAAATAAGATGCAAAGGCTTTCAAAGGATGAAGAAGTTACTGTTACTATACATTTGATAGATCAAAACCAGAAAGAGAGGATTCGAGAGATTGTTAAAACCTCCAAAACAAATGAGTTGGAAGAGCAAAAAAGCTTAATACGGTTTATAAAGCCTGAAGATGCAAAAGGAATTGGTTTATTGGTGCATGAACACAGCCTAAAAGATACTGACAGGTGGATTTATCTTCCAGCTCTGAAAAAAAGCCGCAGAATTGCTTCCAACAAGAAATCTGATACCTTTATGGGGTCAGACTTTACCTATGAAGATCTGGAGAACGAAAGAATTCAAAATAATAGTTATCAATATTTGGGTGATACTTTAATTGAAGGTATGCTATGTTATAAAATAGAAAGTAAACCTAAAACTGATGAGGAAATTAAGAATTCCGGATATAGTAAAAGAAATTTATATGTAAATCACAAGAATAACATGATTCTAAGGGTCGAATATTTTGATAAAAAAGGCGAATACTTTAAGAAACAAACACTTTCAGATATCATTTATATGGAAAAATATGGAAAGTGGAGAACGCATAAAATGGAGATGGAAAATATAAAAACCGGACATAAAACAGTCCTCATTTTCAAAAATTTTAAAATAAATGAAGGCATCATTGATGATTTGTTTACAATTAGGTATCTTGAGCGGGAATTATGAAAAACTGCGTCAGAAATCCAATAACATTTTGTAGTTGCATAATAATTTTATTAGCGATAAGCGGCCCAATTTACACTCAGCCATTCGATTTAAGTGGTTATCTTCAATGTGATGGTATTTATTATCTGCTTGAACAAAGTGAAATCGGTAGAGGTGAAATTGAGCTCAAGCTTAATTTGAGGAAGCTTTTTAGTTCAAAGGGTAAAATATTATCTAGTGTAATAATCAATCATGATTTTCAGGGCGGAAATAAAACCAAGGTTTATCTGGACGAAGCATATTTAGATTTATTCCTAAATGCTTGTGATATAAGAATCGGAAAACAGGAAATAAGCCTTGGAAAGGTAGAATATAACTCTCTTTCAGACATATTAAATAAATGGAATTACTCGGATTTTTTAGATAATGAAGAAATGAGAATCGGTTCATTTGCAATAAAATCATCTCTATATATTGGACCAATAGTAATAGAAGGATTCTTAATGCCGTTTAGCTCATGGTCAATTCTACCGGAGCCACTAAGCAGGTGGAGTTTTATTAGAAATAAGAATGAAAATATAGCATTAAATGATTCAGACGTCATTTCTTTACCAGTAAATTATCAGGAAACATATCCTGAGAAAAATGTAGTATCTCTTAAAGACATGAATTTTGCGGCTAAAATAGGAATATCCACCAATGGTGCAGATATAAATTTGTGTTACTTACATGGAATAAGTTCAGCTCCTGAGATATTTGTTGACAAAAAGATGTCCAGTGATATGAGTACTGTAAATGTGTTATTGGATTACAGATCAAACTATGTAGATATTATAAGCACTAATATTGAATATGTAAAAGGAAGCTCCATCATCCGTGCTGAAACAGGTATGTGCTTTGATCAGATGTATCTTGGAAAGAACGCAAAAGATAACAAATCATTTTTCAGATATACACTGCAATATGAACTTAATACCAATTCAATTATTAAATTTGCCGACAACAGCAGTATAACTGCAATTTGGTCTCAGGATGTACCTGTAAACAGCACGGAATACTCATACAAGGACATTACGCATCTGTTTGATAATTCATTGGCATTTTTATTTAACATGGTCTGTAATTCGTTTTTAGAGTTGAAACTTAAAGGAATAGCCAATTTAAAGAGATATGATTATTATGTGCAACCACAAATCTGCTTTTACCCTTTGGATAATATAGCAATAATCAATAGTGTCGATATATTGCAAGGAAAGAAAAATACATTTTTTGGAGGATTTGAAAATAATACCAGATATCAATTAAAAATACACTATTCATTTTAGTTTCACCCCAAATAAGGATCTATAAATGATAAACACAAATGAATGTGCTGCAAAAACCTGCTATGATGTAACTGCTGCCTATGATGAAATAGATATGCAGAATGTTGAATCATTGAGAAAAGAGGTATTTGGACTGGAACAATCTTATTCAGAAGAGGATATAAGATTGACAAAAGCAACTAATGAGTATTATCTGCTTTGCAGAAAAAGTGGAATTCCTGTCGGCACACAGACATATCAGATAGGATACAAGTCTGGAGATGTAGATATTGAAAAGTACTTTAAATTATCTGATTATTATGAAAAGTATGGTAAAATCATATTCTGTTCAAGAAATTGCGTAAAAAGAAACCATCGTAATACCATCGTGGCATTGCTCCTATATTATCACATATACAAAATTTGTTTAAGTGAAGACATAACATTCATAGTAACTGATTGTAAGGTAAACAATAGAATATCAATGAGGATATTTCCCAAATTAGGATTTAAGGAAATAGGAAAAACCATAAAAGGTAAAATAGGGCCGGTTATTATTTGGGGGGCAGAAATCAGTGCAATTACAGAAATGCAGATAAGTGATAATTGGAGGTTGATTGATCACCTAAATTCCTGTGGATCTAATTAAAAAACATAGAAAAATGGTGGACGTTTTTATGAAAAAAAGTACAAGGTTTTATAGACAAGAAATGATTCCGGAGATCGGAAAGAGTGGAATGGAAAAGTTAAGAAATTCACATGTCATGATGATTGGTATGGGAGGTGGGGGATGTGCCGGAGCTCACCAGTTCGCAATGATAAATATTGGAAATTTGATATTATGTGATCATGACACGGTAAGTGAGTCAAACCTGGGAAGGCAATACCTGTACAAGTCTGAAGATATAGGAGAATATAAAGTAGTTGCAGCAAAAAAATCACTATTAACAATGAATCCATACATTAACATAGAAACCATTCCCCAAAAAATATCGTACGATATATTAGATGCTTATCATTCGAAATATCCGGATTTATGTTTGTTTCTGGCAGTTGATAAGTGGAAAGTACAGTTGGAGGTAAATAAATATTGTATTGAAAAAAGAATTCCTTGTGTTCACATGGGTTCAATGGGCTTTAAAGGCTTTGTCTATAATTTCCAACCTAAAGAAACCCCTGTATGTCTTAAATGTATTATCACTATGATGACCGGTGATGCTTTCGCACTACAAAAAATAGATGAGCAGGAATATTCCTACTTTTCACCTTCTATTTCAGTTGTTAGTTCATTTGGGGTGATTGAAATCGCGAAAAGAATTCTGAATATAAAAGGAAAATCATCAGCGAACAAACTGATGATTTACAGAGGAGTTGATTCAGTCGATATTTTTGACAGGTTACCAAGACAAACATCGTTTTTCGAAGAGGTAAAATTAAGCGAAAATCCCAAATGCCCACTGTGTAATATTAATAATATAGGATGAAGGAAATATAAAAATGAACGAATATCAGGAAAATATCGGAAAAAAGAAAAATTTGAGAGATGCAGCTTATGAAATTCTGGGAGATCCAGATAAGTCAAAAGGATTCTTTTATAAATTCGCTTATGTATGGATGACTCGGAAATGTAACTCAGCTTGCAGGCATTGTTACCAGGACGGTGGACCAAATGGAATTGCTTGGTCTCTGGAGAAAGCACAAAAGGTCACTGACATGTTATTGGCAAAAGAATATATCGTAAACCCAATAATAAATGAATGGTTAAAAGAATTTTGGCCTTATATGTCTATATTAAAAAAATGCGGGGTAAAAGAGATATCCTCGAATGGTACTTCGTTTCTCGAATATGGGGATGCATTTGTGGAAGTGCTGAAAGAAAATGAAATTACTGATATAAGGCATACGTTGTTCCCTGAAAAATTCCATAAGTATTATACTGGAAGAGAATACAATAATGCTGTTAAAGCCATTGAAATCGCTAAACGAAATGGATTCAGGAATGTAATTAATTATGTTGTTACTAAAGAAACCCTGCCTTTTATTGAAACGATGTGTGATGAAATGAAAAAACTGGATATCAGTGAAGTACAATTTCTAAATTTTATATATTCAAATCGAGCCAAAAATCTCAATGAACAAACCTTAACACATACTGATATCAAAAAATTCTGGACAATTTGGGAAAATGCAACAAATAATAAAAAATATTGTGATATTACTGTCCGCACCGAGAAATAATTTCTTAAAAACACCGAAAAAAGATTTCCCACTTA
>CAYYNL010000125.1:0-13652 GCA_964472925.1 uncultured Fibrobacter sp.
ATTCGGATGAAACAAACGATTCTGTCTACATCATCCGTACCGTAGAAAATAATTATGTGAATAATAACTTCTGGATAGAAACCAATAAAACCTGGCGCTCGGATATTAAAAAAACCGAATCGGAAAGATATAGATACCGAAAGATTGGAAATTCAACTCCGCAAGAATTTGCAATAGATTACTGGGAAAACGGGATGAACAGATGGATTCCCAATACGGCAAAACTTTATCGAACTGTAAAAGGAAACCAGATAAAAACTGACAGTATGGTAGAGTATGCTAATGATGAATTGGTTCCGGTGTATGTCTCTTCACAAATCTGCGATTCAAGTGGAAATATGCTTCTTAATCGAGTATGGCAGAAAAACCTGGATGAACAAAGCAATAAATGGAGTGGCAAATATTGGAAATGGGAACGTAACTATAATGCACAAATGAATAGCTATTCTATAACAGAATCACTTTTTGTAGCTGACAACAGTGGAAAAAAATGGAATTTGGTTAGCTACGAAAATAAGATCTGTAAAATTCCCTCATCAGGAGATATAATTGAGTCGGGACAACTTGAAGAGATTTCCAATTTCTGGCAGTACGAGAAATATTTCGATACACTTACTGTCTGCGGAGTATTCCTAAATGGAGAATTATACTACGATGAAATAAAAAAGAAATGGGTGCCTACCCTCAGATATAGTATAAAAAAAGAAGCTGATAGTACTCTAATAACAACTGAATTACTTGATCTGGGAAGCAACGAATGGAAAAATGATTCCCTTTTTGTAGTACGAACCGACTCTGAAGGTAAAAACATAAGCAGAGTAAATTATGTATGGACCAGAACAGGATTACTCAATGGAAACTGGGTTAAAGCCAGCAGAATGACATATATAAGATAATAGAAAATGGGCTCAAAACGAGCCCTCTTTACCATAAAGAAATTATTGTCATGTGCTTAAAATACTTACTTCATTTATGGCTTTCAGCAAACCACTGGCTAAGCCAGTGGAGCCAGATGTATAGTAAAGGCACTATCGTGCCTTCTATATTTCACGGCTTTGCCGCTCAATCAAGCTACCGCCTGTGGCGGTAGTACTTGACTAATTGATTTTAAAGACTGGAACCGGATTTTTAAGCCCGGTGATTGCTCTGGCAAAATAGCAATTCTGCCGGTTTCTGAAGGAAAAACCATGGTGAAAAGAGGAAAGCTGTTTGTAGCTTATCAATTTCTGCCCATACATATTTGTATTAACCAGAAATCCTTTTTTGCTGTAGCCTACTATAAGAACAAAATGATCCAGAAACCAATCCGGTTTTTCATCTGGATATATCTTTACACCGGCTAACACTGGATAATTGGAGTCTAACATAGTTCTTATCCAGATAATAAAGTCATCCAAATCTTTGTCTTTACCTTTCCATGAGACATATTTGAGGGAAAGTTCTTTTAAAGCTACATCGATTTCATCCATATAAAGGTCAGGATGACTGGGAGAGCCGGCTCTGTTTATACTTTTCTGAGATATCTCCACTCCATAGTAAGCCAAGGCCATCTGAATACATGTTTCAGCACACCATCCTACACTCTTATTGGGCCTTTGGGGATCCCAGTCTCGATTTGGAATGTTTAGATTAACGATCATAGTGTCCATTTGAAGTCCCGATTTCCCTGTACAGTTTAAGAAGGGGGCTAATGATAAAATAACTAGGAGAATAGAATTTAAAATTATCATAAAAACCAGATCTCATTTTTTTGCTTGCGAAGCGATCTCAGATGAACTTGGTTCAGAACTGATTCGATACTTTTTTGTTTCAGCCGGTTCAAATGTAAATTGATTTTCCTGGTGCAGCCTGTATTCCAGATCGCTATAGGATATATCCTGCACAACACCATCTTTTTGCAATGCCAGAGAAGCTGCGATACCCGCAGATTGTCCCAGAATCATGAAAACCGGTTCCATACGGATTGCTCCGTAGGCTACATGTGATGAAGAAATACATACAGGTACAAGCAAATTGGTGCATTGATTCCTCTTAGGAGTTATGGTTCGATATGGAATTGGGAAAGGAGACAGGGGGGACACTTCAATGTCACCTTCATTTATAGTTCTGGAAGCATGAACAACCCGTTTACAGTTATGGGAATCCATCCGGTAAGAACCCATTCCGATGGAATCTTCTACTGAACCTCTTCCGATAGCATCGTTTTCGGTTAATACATAATCGGAAATCATTCGGCGGGCCTCTCTGATATAAAGTTGCTCAGGCCAGTTACCACTATTTGTAAATTCATCTGCGGCCAGTCCCCAATCTCGGGTTTTTTCTCGAATAATAGAAGGGAGGCGTGGGTCGTTAGCACAGAAATAAAAAAGTCCCAGCTGATAATTATAATGATTCTGAAAGATTTGTTCTCTGGTTTTATAATTTCCTTCCGGCCATTGGTAGTTACCGCCAATGAAATCAGAATTAAAAGCACCCCAGTTATTATGATCTGCTTTCTGGTTGGGAATTGTTCTTGTAAGACCAAACAGATCAAAGATTCCACTTTGTATATAACGGAAGAGAATTTCGTATGTTTCTGGATCATAATTGTCTGGTTTACTGAACTCGTGCTTGTTTTTGGGGTTGTTGCTGAGGCATAAGCGAAAGTTGTATGCTTGAATTCTATTGTCGGCTTGTCCCTGGTTTCCTATGGGCGCATCCTCGATTAAGGGAAGCAGTCCGCTAGAAGGGTCTCCTTCTTTACGATAAGGATCTACAAACATTTTAAAGTTATGATGAGTGGAATACTGGATACCATTATAGAGTTCGTAGTAAACCTCATTACCTTCTCTTCCGGTGGTATAACTTACTCCCACTTTAGCCATCAGATCACCTTCATAACTGGAATCGATAAAAACTGAAGCTTTAAATAAAGTGCCCTTCTCTACCTGCAACCAGATAATTCTATTTGCTTCTTTTTCCACTCTTTTGAGTCTGCACTCGGTAAAAAGAGAGATATTTTTGTTTTGAAGCCAATTGGAGAAAATATTTAAAGCTACATGAGGTTCAAAAAACCATTGTTCATTATCAGTTCCATACCAGGCACCGATTTCTTTATAAAATTTTAGGGCCAGACCACCAATGACATGTTTATTTCCCACATCAGTTGCCCCTAAACCTGAGGTAGTCATTCCACCAATATGTCGGTTGAATGCTAAAATTGTTACCTTCTTACCCATAGAAGCAGCCTGAACAGCCGCACATATACCTGCAGAAGTAGCTCCGTAAATACAAATATCGGAAAGTATTACCTGAGGATTTTTCTCTTCAGGAATTTCATAGTAATAGTGTGCTTTACCATCCATCTTTGCCTCTATTAACTTCCAGTTATTCAAAAAATTAAAGAGCAAAGATCGATCCATTTATGAAACTTACTTTTTAGTGGAAAGATAAAAAAATATAGCTCCTTTTTAAACAATGATTATATAATCCATCAATGAAGATTTTGGTTCGGTGAAGTGCTTGTAAACAGTTCATTTTAGAAGTTAAAGCAGAGTATGTTAGGACCGAACTATAGAGGGGGTGTAATGCTTAACTGGATGGAAAAAGTCAGTGAAAACAGTATTATAGCCAAACTGGAAGGTAAACTGGTGGCTGGAAGTTTTGATGAGTTCAGGGAAAAAATAAAGGAACTGATCAGAAATGGCTCAAATAATGTAACCTTGGATTTGGCCGGTGTCGATTCAATAGATTCAACTGGAGTAGGTTTTCTGGCTGCCACCTACAATTCTCTGTCAAAAAAAGGTGGAACTCTCAGAATCATTGGTCTTTCAGAGAAAATGTATAACTTTTTTATTAGTTTGCGATTGAATGCTTATTTCATAATTGAAAAACGCATCGATAATGTCTAGCCTAAAAAGTGCAGGATAACTAATCATGAGTGATAATCTGTTAACAGAATTTCTCGCAGAATGTCGTGAACACCTCCAGGATATCGAATCCGATCTTTTGGCAATAGAGCAGGCAGGAGATGATGCCGATGTAGAACTTATAAACAAGGTGTTTCGAGCCGCTCATTCGATAAAGGGTGGTTCTGCATTTTTTAACCTGGAGAAAATAAAAACTTTGGCACACCGGACTGAAACCGTGCTGGATATGATCCGGTCCCGAAAAATGAAAATCAATGCAGAAACGGTCAATGTTCTTCTGAATGCATTTGATGCTCTGCGTGATCTGATAAATGATCCTGATGAAACGGTTCCCCATGATATCTCTTTTTGTGACCAGGCGCTTCAGAATCTGGTAGAGCAGAATTTAGGAGAGAAGGAGAAAGGCGCTCTTAATCGTGAAACAAATCTCAGTGCTGCTGGATATGAAAATGTGACTATCCCCGAAGTAGATCTTCAGGCTGCACTCAAGGATTCTCAATATATTTACCTTATAAATTATGATCTTCTGCACGATATTGAACGTAAAGATAAATCGTTTTTAGAGCTTCTGGATTCACTTTCCAAAATGGGTGTTATAATTAACACATCATTGGATATTCAATCTATTGGAACACTGGAAGATAATCCAGGGAAAAACATCCCGGTGAAAGTTATTTACAGAACGGTGCTGGAACCGGATTTTATTGACCAGGCAGTCGAAGTCTCAAAAGAAAATATTCACACTCTGATTAGGCCCAAAGATATTATATCAAAGATAGTAGATAACCGGTCTTTAAAAACTGATGGAAACGAAATAACAGGCAAAAAAGAAACACCGATCAAACCGCAAAATGATAATGTGAAAACGGTTATCCCTGTTGATGCAGATAGTCAGGAAAAGAATCGCAAAAGTGCAGAAGAGAATAGTGGTAATTCAAAAAATGTATCCGAGATGGTAAGGATTAATGTTCAGGCTCTTGACACTTTAATGTCCCAGGCAGGAGAACTGGTTTTGAGCAGAAATCAATTGGTGGATGCGATTTCCCGTAATGATAAACGGGCAATTTCTGCTTCTGCCAAGAGATTGAGTTTTGTCATTTCAGAGCTTCAGGAAGCTGTAATGCAGACCCGATTACAGCCCATAGGAAACATCTTCAACAAGTTTCCAAGAATGATCAGAGATTTATCCAAGAGTTTGAATAAGGAGCTGCGTCTGGTAATTGATGGTAACGATGTGGAGCTTGACAAAACCATTATCGAAGGACTCAGCGATCCCCTTACACACATGGTCAGGAATGCTGCGGATCATGGTATCGAGCCTTTACAGCAAAGAATTCAGTCAGGGAAACCTTCTGAAGGTACCATTAATCTGAGGGCATATCATGAAGCCGGCCATGTGGTGGTGGAAGTCGAAGATGATGGTGGGGGGATAGATACCGAAAAAGTTGTAAGTAAAGCATTATCTATGGGGCTTATTAGTGAAGAAAAAATTAAAGGCATGAGTGCTTATGATAAAAACGCCCTGATTTTTTTGCCAGGTCTCTCCACTGCCGAAAACATTACTGAGACTTCCGGCAGAGGCGTGGGAATGGATGTGGTAAAAAACAACCTGGATAAGCTTGGCGGAAAAGTTACTATACGTTCCACAAAAGGAAAAGGTACTGTTTTCATCATTAAACTTCCATTAACTCTGGCTATTATACCATCATTGATAGTGGTAGAGGAAAGGGAACGCTTTGCCATACCTCAGGTAAACGTGGTAGAATTATTGAGAATACGGGCTTCTCAGGTTAAAGAAAGAATACAGGTAATCGGGGATGCGGAAGTTGTAGTAGTTCGGGGGGAATTCATTCCGGTGGTAAGATTTTCCAATATTCTTGGAATAATTAAAACCTATACTGAACCTGGTACCAACAAGAAGGAAATCGACCGAAGGGAAAGGATAGCAGATAGACGAAGTCAGAAAAGAAATCTTGATGGAGAACTTCTGAATAGTGATAATCCAACTACTATCAATTTAAGAAAAGAAAAAGATCGCAGGAAAGAGCCATCAGGTGATCTTAACATTGTGATCATCTCC
The DNA here is from genome assembly GCA_964472925.1 of uncultured Fibrobacter sp. Taxonomy (GTDB): domain Bacteria; phylum Fibrobacterota; class Chitinivibrionia; order Chitinivibrionales; family Chitinispirillaceae; genus JAAYPC01. The sequence continues at coordinate 5,989 of CAYYNL010000125.1, forward strand.
AGCGGATTACTTCAATACGGGCTCATAGTGGATGAATTACGGGATACAGAAGAGATCGTGGTGAAACCGCTTGGGTCACATCTTAAAGGTTTACAGGAATATGCAGGTGCCACTATTATGGGTGATGGTGAAGTGGCATTGATTCTGGATGTAAATGGAATAGCGCTTAAAGCCGGTATAACCTCTGTTTCAGCGGTAAATGAAAAAATGAAAAGCTCCGAAGTGGGTACCGTTTTCAGTGATAGTGCGCATTCTCTATTGTTATTTAATAACCAGCAAGATGAGGTATGTGCAATTCCTCTGGATCTGGTTCAAAGGGTGGAAAAAATCAATGCCGATCAGATCGAGTTCAAAGGTGGTATCCGCACAATGCAGTACAGAGATTCCTCTTTGCAATTGGTGCAATTGGCAGATGTGTCAAAAGTAGCTCCTGTCCCTTTAAATGGTGAACTGGCAGTGGTAGTGACTTCTGTTTCAAATCATAATATTGGATTATTAGGATTAATGCCGGTATCTGTTGTTGAAAAAGAATTTGAAGTTGATATAAACACTCACAGACAGCATGGGATCAGCGGATCGGTAATCATAGACGGAAAAACAACACTTATAGTAGATATATTTGAGCTGATAGACACTCTTCACCCGGAGTGGAAAATCGAGTCCAGAAAAGAACATATTACCGATTCTGCTACTCTTCTTTTGGTTGAGGATTCTGATTTTTTCCGCAGTCAGGTGTCAAAATACCTTGAGGATGGTGGACATAGTGTCATTACTGCTACAGATGGGGTGGATGCATGGGAAAAATTGCTTGCTAATAAAGATAAGATAAGCATCATTGTGACTGATATTGAAATGCCGCGCATGGACGGATTTGAATTATGCAAAAAAATCCGTAGTGAGTATTCCAATAAAATACCAGTAATTGCACTTACATCTCTTGCTGGTGAAGAAGACAGGATTAAAGGGCTTCAAGCGGGAATAAATGATTATCAGGTAAAACTGGATCGGGACCGTCTTCTTAGCAGTGTGAGTAAGTTCCTGACAAAAGAAAATGTAGACGTTCAATAATATAAATAGATGGAGAGTATTTGTTATGGGCATCTTACAAGACATGAAAATCGGAAATCGCCTGGCAATTGGTTTTGGTTCTATTGCTGGCCTACTATTGATTACTGCAATTATAGCAGCTTCAACATCACATAACATTCAAAAAACTGCAAACAGGACCATGGCGTCCGGAAATTTGTTGCGCGATGCTATGCAGTTGTCTGAGGCTGCTCTGGTTATCAGTGAAAATATGGCATCATTGTTAATTTCCAAAGAGAATAGTGATAAAGAAAAGTTTAAAGTTTTAATCGAGGATTACAGGGAAAAATACAGATCCATAATGGAAAGGCTTTACTCGACAGTGAGTATAGATGAAAAGCATATGCTGGATTCGATCAATGAAAAAATGGTTGTATCCAAAATGCATCTTGAAAAGATAATCGAAACCTTATCTGCTGGAAATCAGGAGGAGGCGGTTAATATCTATCTTAAAAAGGCAGTTCCGGCAGTTGAGGAATTGATTAAAAAAACTATAGAGTTTGAAGATCATCAGAACAAGAAACTGATAAAAGATGAAAGTAAAAGAAAGCAGGCATTTTCCAGAGGAAATTGGATTTTGATCACAGCGATCTTTCTGTCTTTGATCTTATCAGTAATCTTTGCTGTTTCTGGCACCAAAAGTATTGTAAGTCCATTCTTAAAAGTGGAGGCACATCTCAAAGAGATTTCTGATGGAAACATTAAAAACAATATTTCTGAGGAACTTACTAATAGAAAAGATGAAGTTGGTGTACTCGCAGGGGGGCTGCAGGCAGTTATTGCCAGCCTTAGAAATATGGTATCAGATCTGACAAAGGGAATTCATACTCTGGCCTTGTCATCAAATGAGCTCTCATCCATATCTGAAAAGTTAAATTCAGGAGCAAATGACATGAGCAACAGAGCTGCCAATGTTGCTGATGTATCAGACCAGATGAAAGCAAATACCGATTCTGTGGTAACCAGAATGGAAAATGCCAATAGCAGCCTTTCATCTGTGGCTATTGCTACAGAAGAGATGAGCGCTACCATCTCCGATATCGCTTCTAATGCTGAAAAGGCACGTGAAGTCAGCAGCGAGGCTATGAAGCAAGGGGAACTTATAGTAGAGATGGTTAAGAATCTGGGAGTTGCAGCACAGGATATAAGTACATTTACTGAAACTATAAACAGTATTTCTGCTCAAACTAATCTTCTGGCTCTAAATGCTACAATAGAGGCGGCCAGAGCCGGTAACGCAGGGAAAGGTTTTGCCGTTGTAGCCAATGAAATAAAAACTCTGGCAGAGCAGACTGCATCTGCTACAGGTGAAATCAAAAGTAAAATATCAGGTATTCAGACTGCCACAGAAAGTGCTATTTCAGACATTGAACGGATAACCAAAATAATTAAAAATGTTGGAGAAATTGTTACCACCATTGCTTCTGCCATAGAAGAGCAGGCCACAGTCACCAGAGATATTGCTTCAAATATTTCTCAGGCTACAGATGGAGTTAAGGATGCAAATGAGAAGATGAGTCATGTTGCAAAAGCTTCCAGATCGGTAAACGAGGTCATAGCCTCAGTTAAAACTACTGTCAATGAAGTAGTCAAGGCTACAGACCAGGTGAAATCAAGTTCAAAGGACCTCAACGGAATGGCAGAACAATTAAAGAAAATAGTGACAAAGTTCAAGGTTTAACACATTAACAGGTATGATTATGATGGAAAACGTTTTGGATACAATTTCTGATTCCGGTATACTTGTTGCCACCTTTCTTCTGGATAATGCACTTTTTGGTATCAATGCAAAGCAGATACAGGAAATTGTACAAATCAAAAAGTTGACAAAGGTTCATAACGCCCCATCTTATGTAAAAGGAGTAATGAACTTAAGGGGGAGGGTGGTAACGGTAATTGATCTGGGAGATAAACTGGATTTACAGCCTGTATTGGATAGTGAAGAGAACAGAGTGCTGATAGTAGAATGGAAACAGGAATTTATTGGAATTCTGGTCGAAAAGGTCAAAGAAGTGATTCAGTTGGAAAAAGATTCTATAAAACCACCACCCAAAAATGTTCACGGCGTACAAGCTGCATTTATTACGGGGGTGTTTAAAAACCGGGACGGAGTTGCGGCAGGTTTACTTGATTTCAGTAAAATCCTTCATATCGAAGAAACCCAGAAACAATGAATGAGAAAAGATTCATTGTACTGCGGAAAGGTAGTTTGTGATACCGGTTTTAGCTCAGGATCTGCAGATATGGAGTAATTACATTAAAAGTATCTGCGGTAACCATATTGATGTTAACAAAGCATATCTGGTTGAAAACCGGCTTTTGCCACTGATGCAGGAAACAAAAAGTGTTTCATGGCTGGAGCTTTATTCAAAAGTAAAAGCAGATATAACCGGCACGCTTAAAAGAAAAGTCATTAATGCAATTACTACAAATGAAACATCTTTTTTCAGAGACCCATTCTCTTTTGAGCTTTTGCAGAATAAAATCTTACCAGATCTCTTTGATGCCCGCCAGAAAAAATATCCCAATGGAGAAATCCCTTTAAGGATCTGGAGCGCTGCATGTTCTACAGGGCAGGAATTATACAGTACAGCTATAATAATCAGTGAATTACTGGGAGGCAAAAGACAATTCGATGTAAGGCTGCTTGGTACAGATATATCTGATAATGTAATTGCTAAAGCCAGTTATGCTAAATATAGTCAACTGGAAATTGAACGGGGAATGCCGCAAGCAAAGTTGGACAGATTTTTTGTTAAGGAAGGCAACATGTGGAGAATCCGAGATGAAATAAGGGCAATGGCCACATTCAAATTAATGAATTTGCTTGAACCGTTTTTTTTCCCACACAAATTTGATCTTATTTTATGCCGTAATGTAGCCATCTATTTTACAGAAGAGGATAAAAGAAAATTGTATAACCGTTTAGCTGATGTGCTGGCTAATGATGGGTATCTGATAATCGGTTCAACTGAATCTATTGGTGATTTATGTCCCAAACTAAAGCCTTACAGATTTATAAGATCTGTATACTATCAGCTTGGATAGAGTATAATGATCCATAATTGCGACTCTGAAAAAATAAAGTGTAACAATTTAACCTAAATTGCTATCAATCAGAAAAAAAACAAAAAAATACGCCTGAATTATTAATAAAACATTTGCCGGAGCGAAATTTTGATGTTAGAATAATTTAATTATGAATTAAATATTTTCTATTACACCGCCGTCTGCAAGGAACACACCATGATTAACCGAATTGTTAATGTGAATGACCAATTGGAATTTTCTGATGCTCTGATAAATGATATACTTCAAACCGGGAAAAACTTAAATTCAAAAATCATATTAAAGAGAAACAATCATGTAGCCGATTGTCGTTCCATTCTTGAGGTTTTATTATTGGGGACAGAAAAATGTTCTCAGCTTGAAATTTTTGCCGATGGTGAAGATGAGCAGATCGCGATTCAGAAAATAAGTAGTATTTTTAATAACAGGAAAAAACCGAATCCTGAAGTATAGCCTTGTACCTTACAAATCCTACGATTGTCACTGCCATCCTTAAGCATTATGGTATTTGGTGCGAAGCACCGTTACCAAATATCTTAATATCGCTTTTTTAATGTAACCCGTTTCTGTTTCCTTAATAGATTAAGTACCAGTTTCCCCTCTTCAGGTTATGGGTGAATGAGATTGCAGCAAAACACAGACCTCCTGCATTATCTTTTTTTACATCAATTGAATACTTATGGGGTCAAATATCTGTACCTCAGTATAGACCTCTATAAAAAACGCGTTGAATTATCACTTTTTCTTCATTTACAACATACTTTTTTCTACGTCAGGTAACCGGTTTGTTTCGGTTATTTCCCCCTTTTTGCACACAAAATGAACATTTCGTTTAAAAAGAGTACTAATATGATGAATTAGGACTATGAATTGAAATCTTCCATTGTTGATTCGGTTCAAGATAATTAACCAAAATCTTATGTTTAATTAAGTTGAGGAGTGACCTTATGGCCAGAAGGATCATTGTTTTTGCTATTTCATTACTAATTATAAAGGTAGATCTATTTGCTCAGTTCGATCCTTGCAAGTTCAATTTCGGTACAGATTGGGACTATCTGATGAATAACCAGTCTTCCAGTATCGCTAACGAAATAAACTATGTAACCAAATGGATTGTAAATGCCAGCTATCACGACAATAATGTTTATGATAAGATGCTTGATTTCTGTATTCAAAAGAATAAAACTCCGGTCTTTTATGCTTACATAATAGCCAAAGCCGCAGCTTTAGGTGATGCAGATGTAGGTGGCAAACTGGGTACTCAAGGAGCCGAATGGCTCAAGAATAATTTCAATAGTGTGAAAAATTATTATAACGGTTTTGCCCAAAGTGTGGCATCAAAGCTAAATGGAAGCGGTCTTACTCCTATCTGGCTTATGGAACCGGACTATTATCAGTATGTTTCCGGTGGCCAGACCAGTCCTTTGTCCTTTCAGCAGGCTGGAGACTATATGGGCCAGCTTATCGATATCATAAGGCAACATATTCCAGATGCCATGATAGCAATCGATATTTCTGCCTGGATTGAAGATCATGGAAACACTAACAGTTATTATGGGGCCATGCCTTTGAATAAAGCTGATTTTCTGTTCACCTCTGGTGGCCAGAGCCAGGCTGGCAGCTCCAATATTAAAGCCGAAAACAAAATGACCTGGAGCGGTATCTATGGCGTTACTAAAAAAGCTATCATTGCAGACTGTGGCTATGGTGCTGGGGGTGGGTCCACAGGGCATAATGCTCAGTGGGATAATATAAGTAACCTCAAAGCACGCATTAATGATGGAGTTGTTGCAATCACTCAGAAAAACCCTAATGGAAGCTGGGCCATTCAATCGATTCGCCAGCAACTGGCCAATGAAAGCATCAAATCCTGTGGATCGGTTGGAGTTCAGTGTACATTAACCGTAAATGTGGGAACCGGTGGAAAAGTAACCAGGAATCCCGACAAAACTATTTTTTCTAAAGGGGATACAGTGCGGCTCACCGCTACTGCAAATACCCGTTACAGCTTTAAGGGATGGTCTGGGGCAGCCAGTGGCACCAATGAATCAATAAAAATAACCATGGATGGCTCCAAGACGGTTTCAGCACAATTTGAAGCTATTCCGGAAAACATGCGTACTGTTACAGTGAATGTTACAGGGGGATCTGGTTCTGTTACCAAATCTCCTGAGGAAGCATATTATTCAACTGGTTCGCAGGTCACTCTTACTGCCAAACCGGTAAATGGAGTGAGTGTTTTTGAAGGATGGAGTGGAGGAGGGCTTTCCGGTAAAAATACCACGGTTACTCTAACGATAGGTAGTTCCGATATTGTGGTCACTGCAACCTTCAAGGATACTCTCAGAATCGATAGCATAAAGATCGAAGCAGAAGCTTTCGAACAAAAAAATGGAGATAATCTGGTTACAGAAACCAAAAATGGGATCACCAGTATTGGATACATTGAAAATGGCTACTCCACTACTTATAAGTTTGATATCGAATTAGCCGGTACATATAAGGTTATTTGCCGGGTGGGTTCTGGTCTGCAAAGTTCAAATTTCAACATTGCCGTAGATGATGAAAATGTGGGTAAAATCGATTTCGCAGGTACTGTGGATAATTGGGAGACTTTTCATGATGAAACATTGAGTAGTAAGGTTACCCTGGATAAAGGTTCTCATACCCTTAAACTGAATTTTGGTAGTGCGGTTAATGTTGACTGGATAAAACTGGTTATGGAAAAGACAAATGCGGTTTTAAAAAACCCAAAACAATCTGTGCTTCAGAATCTAAGGATAGTCTCACAAAAAGGTGGCTTTATTGCAATCCTCCCTTCGATACATGAGTTTTTCTCATACACTCTGTTTGATTGCAATGGAAGGAATATGGGAAGCGGACAGATCGGTACCGGCATAAAACAGCTTTCGTTTTCCAACCTGACAAACAATGTGTGGATACTCAGACTGAACGGTCCGGCAAAATCTGCCACTATTCGTGCTGCTGTGATTAAGTAGTATCCGTCTATTGAGAATTATAGCCTTAATTGCGGTGTTTTTTCAGAACATGGCTAACATATTACCTCAGACCGAAATTAGAATTTCAGTCTGAGGTAAACAGTTCTCAGAATCAGAGATAAGAATTTCAGTATGCTGTTACCTGTATATAGAGTCAGAAAATTGAATCCCGATCCGAAGTAACCAGCGAGCAAAGACAGAAAATTGACTTTCAGGCCGGAGCAACCTGTAAACTAATTTTCATTTTCCCCAATTACAAATTAGGTAGTGTTGTAAATCGAGTCTATGATCATAAATACCTCAGTTTTCAGGGCAGTCGGTCTTCATTCAAGCTCTGAAGAAATTAGAAAATCTTCTGGTTAGGCATGCGCCCTATATTAGTACAGTTAACCCTTATAGAAGGTGGTCAGAATGCGAACCTGGTTGCCTTCAAATTTATGAGAGCATTTTTCTTTGTTAAACCAAAATTCCGTAGTTGGATGTGGCGCATTCGCGTCCCGATAATAATCG
>CAYYNL010000126.1:0-13642 GCA_964472925.1 uncultured Fibrobacter sp.
ATTACACAGATTAGCACAGATAAAAAGAGAAAAAGGACTCCGTGAAAATCTGTGAGCATCTGTGGTGAAATAAAAAAACGAAACACTTGACATTTTTGTTATTTACCGATATATTCTTAATGTACACATTATTTGAAATATTAAGTTCTTTAAAAAAGCAAAACCCCGTGAAATACAAATTCCACAGGGTTTTACCAGCAGGATACGGTTCAGGAGTTATCCCGAGGTGGTTGTGGTTTCTTCCGAACCGTTTCCATTTTTACTTTTACGCGTTTTCAGAGTATCGAGACCAAACTCCACAATCCGGGGATCGGTCTTACCAAAGTACGCATACACCGCATCCCGCATCCGCCGGAGCAAATCCATGGCCCGGTCGCGGACTGCATACAGATCTTTGGTCGCTTTCTCCGCGGCGCCGGCCGTCTGCACCTGAGTTTGTAAGGCAGAGACCAGATCGGCGGTACAAGCTTCGATATCGGCTTGCGACGGACTTACCGGAACATAGGTTTCGGTATATTTCGTCAGCGCAGCCGTCATCATCTGAAGTTGCGCAATCAGTAATGCTGGTTTAGGAGGTATTTGTTTAGACATATTTCGTCTCCCAAACTATCAATGAGAAAGCCCAAAAACTCACCGAGCAGGTTAATATTTCAAAAGGGACTTTTTTTCCTCTTTACGACTATGAGAGGTTTTTTGAGTTTATTGTGTTTGTGGGTGTAGAGTTCTTGTAGTTGTGGGTTTGTTGAGTTGAAGATAGAGAGAAATAGCAATATGAACATTTTTGAGAAAGAAAGGGGAGAAAGGGAGTACGGAGGAAAGGAAAATGGAGGAAAGGAAAACGGAAAAAAGGACAATTAAAAAATTCGAAGATATTGAAGTCTGGAAAGAAGGAATAAAGATTTCAATTGAATTATATAAACAACTCTCTGAATGCAAAGATTACAGCCTACGCGATCAGATTCAACGATCAGCTGTTTCAATCCCATCTAACGTTGCAGAAGGATATGACAGAGATAGCAACAAAGATTATATCCGTTTTCTGTATATTGCACGGGGATCATGTGCAGAATTGAGAACTCAATTATACATTATAAAGGAACTAGGATATATATCTAAAGCACTAACAGATGAATTCATCCAAAAGACCAGAAAAATATCTGCAATGTTGTACAATCTAATTCAAACAAGGATGGAAAAATTTGAGTAATGATTTGCTACTCTATATCTTCGAGCCCCAGTCATCCGTCTTCCATCTTCCGTTCTCCGTTCTCTGTTAATCAACAGACGATCATCGCCTAACCCTAAAAACCCCATAAACCCAATGAACCCAATAACCCACTAAAAACCGTTCACTCAATTAAAATTCAATTATCAAAGAACGTCGTAAATATATAAATAATGTCGCAAGTAGTCAAGTAAAAATACAAGAAATGTGCTAAATTTGCTACATTACCATTGACATCATTAAAGTAATACATTAAATTATCGTCGTCAATGGGGAGAAAATGGGCGCTATGAAAAAAATCAATCTTGTCTTGGTCAATGGAAGGAAAAAAGCCGGTCTGACCCAGGCGGAGCTCGGTCAGCGGCTGGGCTATTCCCGAGATACGATCATTCGACTGGAAAATGGCAAACAGAACCTGACCCTTGACCAGGTCGTCGGCTATATCCGGCAGTGCCGGATCGATCCGATGGAGATCGTCCGGGCTTTCGAACCGGAACCGGCTGGCGATTTTGCCTTTATGCTGCGTATGCATGATCTGCATTACATTACACCGGAAATCAAAGAACAGTTTAAGGCCTGGTATCTCAACTGTGAAAAGGGAAATCGGAGCGAGTCACCATTGATCTTCCGCGAAGTTCCCAATTTCCCCCAGGATGAAAAACACGATCCCCGCCTCCAGGGTGAAGAAACCGCCGATCAAACCCGCCAACTATGGGGACTGGGAACCACGCCAATCGACGATCCGGTGCGCTTAGTGGAAAATCTCGGGATCTTTATCCAGGGAACCGACCTGGGACATAACGATCTCTACGCCCTCACCGGTAAGAAAGCCGACTCCGGTCAGTACGGGATGATTATCAATATCAATCCCTCCATCACGATCGAACGGCAGCGCTTTTCGATTATTCATGAACTGGCCCATATCATCGCCCATCGGGATGAATTCTGCACCGATTGCACGGAAACCGGGAAGGGGCGTACCAAAGATCCTAAAGAAATTTATGCAGATGCTTTCGCCGGCGCTTTTTTAGTTCCGAAAGAAGAGATAAATCGTTTCATCCAGGCGGCCCGCAATAAAGGTCTGACTGATACCGGCGCTTTGATCCTGCAACTCAAACGCTATTTCGGGGTCAGTTATCAAACGATTCTTTTAAGATTGAGAAGCATTGGCTATTTTAGCAATGAGCGACAATTCGGGATAATCTACGGCAAGCTGAAGAAAACCTTTGGAACCGCCGAACCTGTTCCGATCACGGAATCCCTGGAATTTCACAATCAGCCCTCCATAATATCCGATCTCGTTTTTAAAATTACGGATTAAATGGAAATGTTTCTCACTCAAACAGGTTCATCAGAACTCTCCAACAGGAGTCCAAATGGACCCGATGGAGAGCCCTTGGTGGAGCAACGTCCGCCAAGTACACAAAAAAAATAAATTAATGTGTAAAATACCACGTCCTTCGTGAGAAATAAAAAGAAAAGACCTCTTGCAAAGTCCACAACGAGCGCAAAGTATATAAATAAATGAATTAAACTTTGCGGGAGATAATTATGAAGGAATAAGATATGAAAGTAACCAAAGATTATATAATTAACTTTATTAATACTCAAAAACCTGAGTTGAGTAGTAAATACGGTGTCAAACGGATCGGTCTGTTTGGAAGCTATGCCAGGGGCTATGAAAATCAGGATAGTGACATAGATATTGTAGTTGAGCTCGAAAAACCAGACCTGTTTATTTTGATTGGAATTAAACAATTATTTGAGGACGCTCTTGGGACAAAAGTTGATATTGTCAGGTTAAGAAATAGAATGAATCCAACCCTTAAGACTAGAATCGATCGGGATGCCATCTATGTATGATTCTGAACTGGTAAAAGACATAATGCAAAATATTCTTTGGTCAATCGATCAAATCGGGAAAAGGTTTAGGATGATAAAAAATAGCGACGATTTTCTTAATAACGATGAGGGACTTCAAAAACTCGATAGTATTTGTATGCAGTTAATTAATATTGGAGAAGCATTAAAGCTAATCGATAATTGACCAATTATCATTTGTTAGTGAACTATCCACAGGTAAATTGGAAGAATGCTAAAGGCATGAGAGATATTATTACCCATCATTATTTTGATATTGATGCAGAAACAGTCTGCACAGTTTGCAATGAACATATTCCTGATATGAAGAATACAATTGAAAAGATTATCTCAGAACTAACAGATAAATAAGAAACCTCTCGCGGCACCCGCACCATTCGCAAATATCTAAATAATATGAAAGAAAACGTAGCGTTCTTTACGAGAGGAGATTATCTTCAGCAGACTAAGAAAAGTCTATGTCATTAACGAATCCAAACCAATGACCGAACCACTGGAATTTCACAATCAGTCCTCCATAGGATCCGATCTCGTCTTTAGAATGGCGGATTAAAGGGAAAGCGCTCCGGACGAGCACTACTTAACGATCTTCACGGTTAAAGAGAAAAAACCGCCACGTCCGCAGAGACCGCGAAGATGAAAATACTAATATTAAAGAAACGTAGCGTTACTTTGCGTACTTAGCGTGAGAAAAACAATAAAAATCCTTTGCGTACTTTGCGACCTTTGCCCCATCAGGATCTTCCGGTGGAATGATGAATGATAATAAAAAAGAACTTAGCGTACTCCGCGAACTTTGCGAGAGATTAAACTATGACTGAAAACGAACTATCCAAACTTTTTCTAGACATCGCCTTTAAAGTCCACACCACCCTCGGTCCCGGACTCTTGGAATCTGCATACGAAGCAATTCTCTGCTATGAATTAGAAAAGAATAACATACCCTTTGAGAAACAAATAGAAGTTCCTATTCACTATGATAATCGAATGTTTTCAAATGCCTTCCGAGCCGATTTGATTCTTAATAAAAAAGTTATCATTGAACTTAAATCAGTTGAATCTCTTAATGATATTCATAAGAAACAACTTCTGACATATTTAAAACTAACAGGTCTGAAATTAGGATTGTTGATAAATTTCAATGAGAAATCTCTCAAGAATGGCATCGTTAGAATCGTCAATGGATTATAATGCTTCTCGCGACGTCCGCCAAGTACCCCACGTAGAAAATAAATATATAAAAATGAACTTTGCGTTACGTTGCGATCTTTGCGGTTAAAAAATTAAACAAGTCTAAATCTCGCGGTATCATCAACTTATTTTGTCAATAATTCTTTCGGTTGATTTTGGGAATGCGTGATGGCAATTACAAATCCAGATGTAATGATAGCACCCTGACGATGAAACCGGAAAAAGCGATTGCTAATTTTTAATAAAATTTGTTAATTTGGTAACAATCTAAATGGTTTGTCAGAGGATTGGATCGAGAGAAAAAAGAAGAGCCCCATTGAACTTACTTACTAAAATATTTTTACCTTTGTTGATCAACAGGAAACTATAAGCAGATCGTGATGGATTAAGAGTCTCTATAAATATTGGTAAGTTCTGATTGCTCCGTCGGAGAATGTAACTGACGGGGCTATGCCATGCTTGGAAGAGATAGGCATAAGATATTTAAATGAGAAAAGAAAAACTTGAGTAACGATATGAAAAAAGCCCTTATTACCGGAATTACAGGCCAGGATGGCAGTTATTTGACTGAACTGTTACTCGATAAAGGTTATGAAGTTCATGGAATTATCAGGCGGAGCAGTTCATTTAATACCGGTCGGATTGATCATTTATTCAATAATAGGGATATATATGATAAAAAACTGTTTTTACACTATGGCGATCTTACTGATTCCAGCAATCTTAATCGTCTGCTTGAAAAAGTAGAACCAGATGAAATATATAATCTCGGGGCACAGTCACATGTTCAGGTATCATTCGAAGTTCCGGAATACACTGCCGAAGTAGACGGGATAGGTACATTAAGATTTCTTGACGCTATTAAAGAATTGGGAATTAAAACGAAATTCTATCAAGCTTCTACCAGTGAACTATACGGCAAAGCCCAGGAAATTCCACAAACTGAAAATACACCATTCTATCCACGCTCACCGTATGGAGTAGCAAAACTATATGGATTCTGGATAATTAAAAACTATCGTGAAGCCTATAATCTTTTTGCTTGTAACGGGATTCTTTTCAATCATGAATCACCACGACGGGGGGAAACTTTTGTGACCAGAAAAATTACCCGAGCCGCCGCACGAATCAAAGCCGGACTGCAAGATAAACTGATACTTGGTAATTTGGATGCCAAACGCGACTGGGGCTATGCTCCCGAATTCTGCGAAGCTATGTGGCTGATGCTTCAACAAAAAGAAGCAGAAGATTTCGTGATTGCTACAGGTGAGACCCATACCGTTAGGGAATTTTGTGAGGTTGTCTTTACCGAACTAGGTATAAATATTGTGTGGAAAGGAAAAGATTTTGAAGAAAAGGGGACTGATTTAAAAACCGGAAATACCCTGATTGAAGTCAATCCACGTTATTTCCGACCAACAGAAGTAGATATTCTGTTAGGTGATGCTACTAAAGCCCAACAAAAACTCGGCTGGAAATCGAAAGTAAAATTTGAAGAACTCGCCCGCATAATGGCAAAATCCGATTATGAAAAGGTATTAAAAAGAGGATTCTAACCTTCTAATTACGCTTATTGAGCGAAAATGGCGAAATTAGTGTAATCGGCGTAATTCGTAGTTTAGGTATCTCTTATGGAAAAGAATTCTAAAATATACATCGCTGGTCATGAAGGTATGGTCGGTTCTATATTGCTTAGAGAATTAATAAAAAGGGGCTACACAAATATTATCTATGAAACTTTTAAAAATTTAGATCTGCGAAACCAGTATGATACAAACAATTTTTTAAGTGAAAAAAAACCGGAGTACATTTTTCTAATAGCAGGAAAAGTTGGAGGTATTCAGGCAAATATCAATCATCCTGCAGAATATCTGTATGATAATCTAATGATATCTGCCAATGTTATTGAATCGGCAAGGATATGCAAGGTAAAAAAACTATTATTTCTGGGGAGCTCCTGTATCTATCCTCGGATGAGCCAACAACCTATGAAAGAAGAATATCTTCTCACCGGGGCATTAGAACCAACTAATGAAGGTTATGCAATTGGTAAAATTGCCGGATTGAAATTATGTGAATATTATAATAAACAATACGGATGCAATTTTATAGCTGCGATGCCTCCCAATTTATATGGACCTGGAGATAATTTTAAAACAGATGATTCACATGTCATTTCTGGATTAATAAAGAAAATGCATACGGCGAAAGAGAAAAATGCTCTAAGTTTAAATATCTGGGGTACAGGGAAGGCTCACAGAGAATTTTTATATAATGAAGATCTTGTCGATGGATTGATTTTTCTTATGGAACATTACAATGAATCAAAACATATCAATATTGGCTCGGAACAAGACATATCAATAAAAGATCTTGCTGAGATGTTAAAAACTATAATTGGTTATGAAGGTGAATTAATCTGGGATGTATCGAAGCCGGACGGTATGCCCAAAAAATTAATGGATTCGTCCCGAATAATAAATATGGGTTGGAAGCCAAAAGTTGATTTAAAAACCGGATTATATAATACATATCAGTGGTACTTAAATAATAAGGAATTATACAGTGATAAAATATCCGTTATCTGATGATACCTGGGGCCCCGAAGAACTGGAAGCTATTAATAAGGTAATTGAATCCAGGCGTTTTACAATGGGTGAAAAAACCAGGCAATTCGAGGAGTATTTCGCGTCGTATTTTGGTGCCAAATATGCTGTAATGGTTAATTCTGGTTCTTCTGCAAATCTTATTGCGATCGCGGCTTTAATATACTCTGGTAGGCTTAATAAGGGTGATGAGGTAATTGTTCCGGCGGTCTCATGGAGCACAACTTATTTTCCGCTTTTCCAGTATGGTTTGAAATTAATCTTTGTTGATATTGACATTAATACACTTAATATTGATATCAATCAAATCGAAGAGGCAATTACCCCAAAAACAAAGGCGATATTTGCCGTCAACTTACTTGGAAACCCCAACGATTACGATGAAATAGGTAAGATTTGTAATAAATATAATTTGATTTTAGTTGAAGATAACTGCGAAGCTATGGGAGCAAAATATAAAAATAAATATACAGGAACTTTTGGATTAATCGGCACATTTTCAACATTTTACTCTCATCATATCTGTACTATGGAAGGTGGTATTGCTATCACAGATGATGAGGAACTATATCATTATATGTTATCTTTAAGAGCACATGGATGGACGCGTGATATTCCACACTCAAGTAAGATTTATCAGAAATCTTCAAGTGAATTTTATGAATCTTATAATTTTATTTTACCGGGTTATAATTTTCGTCCACTCGAAATGGAAGCTGCAGTTGGGATCGAACAGTTAAAAAAATTAGAGAAGTTTATAAAAATCAGGCGGCAGAATGCAGAATGTTTTAAAGCATTAGGTTCCAAAATGAATAATATTATGATACAAAGAGAGGTTGGACAAAGTTCATGGTTTGGCTTTTCTATCGTTTTAACTAATGAACTGACAGGTAAAAGAGATAAAATTATTACTGAACTTGAAAATAATGGTATAGAAGTTAGACCAATTGTAGCCGGCAATATAACTAAAAATGATACGGTAAAATATTTCGACTATAAAATTGCTGGTACTTTGTCAAATGCAGAATATATCCATTCAAATGGTTTCTTTATTGGCAATAACACTCTTGATATAACTCAAGAAATAGAATACGCAATTAATTTAATGGACAAATAATCCTATGAATACAATAGTTACTATTACTGGAATAAGACCAGATTTCATCCGAATGAAAAAAATATTCGAGGGTCTTGATAATAATTTTAACCATATAATGATCCACACCGGGCAACACTACGATGATGAACTAAGTAAAGTGTTCTTTCAGGAATTGGATATACGCCGGCCCGATTATATACTTGAAAGTGGGAAAAACAGTCATAATCAATATGAACAGCTGTCATATTTATCTAATGCTGTTCCAAAACTGTTAAAAGAAAAACACATTGCCCCTAATTTAGTACTTTTCTTAGGCGATTCTAATTCCGCGATGGTGAGTGTCCCGCTTTTCAAGGAAGGTTACCGAATAGGGCATATTGAAGGAGGAATGAGAAGCTACGATCGTCGGATGCCGGAAGAAGTCAATAGGGTTATTTGTGACTATGTCTCAGATTATATATTTGTTTATACTCCTTTGTATAAACAACGTCTTCTGGAAGAAAATAAATCGTCTGATTCAATATTCGTCGTTGGTAATACTATACGTGAAATTGTAGATGATTATATGCCCAAAGGTTTGAAAACTAAAGACTATATCGTAGCTGACATACATAGGAACGAGAACCTGTATTCCATTAACCAATACGATCATATACTACAATATCTAAACCTGGTTGGTGAAATAACCGGACTTCCGGTAAAACTAGTAAAATTTAACCGGGCACTTAAATTAGTTGGCGGAGATGAATATTATAAAAAATATAAGAATATTGAAATCGTTGGACCATATGGATTTTTAAAATATCTGGATTTTCAATATAATGCATATGGTGTAATATCTGATTCCGGAACAAGCCAGGAGGAATGTCCTTTGCTCAATGTCCCGGTTGCTGTACCTCGTCTCTGTACCGAAAGGCCTGAATCAGTTGAAAATGGTAATAGTATTTTAATTGGTGAAACAAATCCTATTAATGAGATGGCCTATAATACAGTTAATTTCTTTAAAAATTATAGTATTAATGACGATCAGAAAAAATGGCTGGGAGATGGAACAACATCTCAAAAAATATTAATGATATTAAAAGAGAAAATGGAGTAAAAATGAGTAGTGTATTAGTAATAGGAGGTGCCGGATACATCGGTGGATTAACTACCGATATGTTAATTGAAAAGGGATATACTGTTACTGTTTATGATAGTCTGCTTTATGAGAATCGTTTTTTAAAAAATTGTGATTTTATTTATGGTGATATTCGTGATACAGATAAACTGTTAGGTATCCAGAAAAAATACGATCACATTATTTGGCTGGCGGCCATTGTCGGAGATGGCGCCTGTGCTCAGAGTCCTGAATTAACTACTGAAATTAATGTAAATAGTCTGAAAAGGTTTTTAACTAATTCCAAACGTCGGGTTATTTTTACTTCTACCTGCTCGGTATATGGGGCGCAAAATGGACTACTTACCGAAGAAAGCCCGACTAAGCCGCTTTCATTGTATGCAAGCACAAAACTTGAAGCCGAAAAATATGTACTTGATAATGATGGCCTGGTCTTCAGACTGGGTACTCTTTTTGGTATAGGTGATCATTTTTCGAGAATCCGGCTTGATTTGGTTGTAAATATTTTAACATTAAGAGCCATGTTATATAAAAAAGTGACTGTATTTGGCGGTGAACAATGGAGACCGATCCTGGCTGTTAAAGACGTTGCGGGATATTTGCTTGAGTCAATTACAAGACCATATAATGGAATTTACAATTTAAAATATGAAAACGTTATTATCCTGGAACTTGCAAAAAGGATTAAATCAGTATTCCAGGATATAGAAATTGAACAAACGGTTATGTCATTTGAAGATTTAAGAAACTATCAAGTCGATAATAATAAAGTTCAAAAAGATTTTATATATAAACCCAGAGTGTCGGTTGAAGAGGAAGTGAATAGAATGAAGATGCTTTTTTCAGAACACAGGATTAAAAATGTTAATGATGATATCTATTATAACACCCGGCATATAGAATCAGTAATTAAAAATGGAGGAGACGGCATTGTTGGATAAGATTAATTTAATCAAAGGCGGGCTGGCTGTTGATGACAGAGGAACCGTATCTTTTGTAAATGATTTTAATTTTCAGGATGTAAAAAGATTTTATATGGTAGAAAACCATAAACAAGGTTTTATCCGAGCCTGGCATGCTCATAAAAATGAAGGTAAATATGTATTAGTCCTAAAAGGTTCTGCTATTGTCGCTGCAGTTGAAATAGATAATTGGGATAATCCTTCGAAAAATCTGCTTGTTAGTCGGTTTGTATTAAGTGAAAAAAATCCTTCAATTTTATTTATTCCTAAAGGACATGCTAACGGATTTTTATCTTTAAGTGAAGATTTAAAAATCATGTTTATGTCGACATCTACGCTGGAAGATAGTCTGAAAGATGATTATCGGTTCGAAGCTCATTATTGGAATCCATGGGAAATAGAGGAGAGATAAACGATGAAAAATAACACTGTTGCGGTCATTGGCTCAACTGGTATGCTTGGTTATGCTGTATCCGAATATTTTAAACAGATCGGTTCAACCGTCACATGTATTTCAAGGAAAGAATATGATATAGCCCAAGAACCTATCGATAAATTGGTTGCATTAATTAAAGGAGTTGACGTAGTAATAAATTGTGCTGGAGTAATTAAACCGCGGATTGCGGAGACCAAAATAGAAGATGTGATTCGTGTGAACTCAATATTTCCGCGAAACCTGGCTAAACTGTGCAATAATAATGATATCAAGTGCTTTCATATTACGACTGATTGTGTTTATTCTGGTAAAAAAGGCAATTATACTGAAGATGATTATTTTGATGCTGAAGACCTCTATGGAATGACAAAAAATGCTGGTGAACCGCTGGAGTGTATGACACTACGTACATCGATCATTGGAGAAGAAAAGGGGCAGTCACGCTCATTACTCGAGTGGGCTATTAGTCAAAAAGGGAAAAATATTAATGGTTTTACAAATCACTCCTGGAATGGCGTAACCACAGTATACCTGGCTGAGATAATACAGACAATTTTACTAAAAGGACTGTATTTAAAGGGATTGTTTCACATACATTCGATAAATACAGTCAGTAAATTTGAATTAATGAGTATAATCAATGAGGTTTATCAATTATCATTGATAGTGAATCCCTTCGAAGCGGGTGAAATCATTGATAGAAGCATGCAAAGTAAATACGAACTTACTAAAATTGTATCTCAAAAATCAATCACTCAACAAATAGAAGAAATGAAAATATTTTTTAATAAATGTAATACAAATTATTAGATGATTTATGTAAGAATTATTGGCGGTTTAGGAAATCAATTATTCCAGTATGCATTTGCCAGGTATCTGGCAGAAATGAATAATACTGGTGTGAAGTTAGATATAACTGGATTTTCACAATATAATCTGCATAAATATTCTTTGTCTGCGTTTAATATTCAGGAAATAATAGCGAATGAAGAGGAATTAAAACTCATTCAGGAAGCCAAGAATAATCCAATACAAAAAATATCTTATAAAATATTTAAGTATAATATTAAAGCAAAACCAATTTCATATATTAGAGAAATTTCACCCTATTCATTTAATGACAAACTGATTCACTTAAATGATAATATTTATTTAGATGGATATTGGAATAGTGAAAAATATTTTATTGCTATAAAATCGATAATAAAACGCGAATTCCAAGTTAAAGTACAGCCTGACGATATTAATAAAAAGTACTATGATAGCATTTTATCATGTAATTCCGTAAGTATTCATTTTCGGCGTGGTGATTTTATTAATAATTATACTCATGGGATAAGCGATATAGTATTTTATCAGAGAGGCATTAATTATATTAATGAACGTATAGATCATCCGCATTATTTTATTTTTAGTGACGATCCTGACTGGTGTAAAACTAATTTATCTTTCATAAAACCATCTACATTTTTAGATATAAATAATCCGGATAAAAATTATGAAGACCTAAGGTTAATGTCCGCATGTAAGCATAATATCATTGCAAATAGTACCTTTAGTTGGTGGGGAGCCTGGTTGGGTAACAATCAGGACAAAATAGTGATATGTCCTGATATTTGGTTTAATGATCGATTAAAAAATAGAAAAATTAACTTTAATGATCTATACCCGGCTTCCTGGATAAAACTATAATTTAAATATATGAATAGATTAATAAAGACGACCTTTGCAATATCGTCAACTGAAATAGTGTTGATGTTGATCGCGTTATTAAAGAATAAGTATCTGGCGGTTACAATAGGACCGGAAGGATTCGGTATATATGGTCTTTTAAACTCATTTTACAATTTCTTATCAATTTTTTCCGGAGGATGGCTTGCGGCTGGAATAATTAAATATGTTTCTGAACATTCAGAAGATAAGGATAAACTAACATTTATCTATTCGTTTACGGTAATATTATCAAGCATATTATCTATTCTGATTATTACCATTTCTGTCATTTGGAAGGATTCAATTATTTCCGTATTTCTATCCAAAGATGTAAATCAGATTTATTATCTTTTATTTGCATTATCATTTCTTGGCAGAAGTCTGCAGCCAATATATACAAATGTATTGCAGGGATTACAGAAAGTCAGATCTGTAGTCGCTTCCAGGATCATCCTCTCGGTTGCCGATGTAATAACAGTTTTAATATTAGTATTTTTATATAAAGTAACAGGATATTTTATTGCTATTCTCGTTTCTTCCTTAATTTCCATTTTTATCTTCTCGAAGTATATAGATATTAATTTTAAAATTCGTATCAATCTTGATTTAAATAAGGATTTATTATATCAAATATTATCATTTGGCGGAGTGAATTTTTTCCTCACATTAAGTAATTTAGGTGTTGAGTACTTGCAGCGCGGTATAATAATAAAAAATATTAATCTGGCGGCGGTCGGAATATTTACCGCCCAAATGGCCCTGGTGAACTATATGCAACTTTTCAGCAGGGGAACTGGATTTTATTTTATGCCCCAAATGTCAAAAAATATTACCGCGGAAAACAGGAATAATGAAATTGAAAATATGATGCTGTTTAATTCAATTATTTATACAATTACGGTTGCATCTGTAATTTTATTCTCATCGTTATTAGTGACGCTATTATTTAGCGATGAATTTAATGCCCTGATTCCACTTATTCCGTATTTTGCAATAGGTGTATTTTTTAGATCCATTGGGGGAGTGATGAATACGGTAATATTCGGCATGGCAAAATTGAAATATCATGCGATTATTACCATTTCACAACTGGTTATATATCTGGGCGTCTCTATGCTACTGATTAGAAATAATGGTTTGTATGCACTCGGGTGGGCATATGTATTTAGTAGTATTGTTTCGTTTATTTTTAGTTATAAAGCATTAAAATTAGTTAATAGGTCTTATAAACCAATTAATTACTACCATATAATTTTATTCATTATTATAATTTTAACACTCTTTTTCCGAACTCAGGAATTGTATCTAAAAATAATAACCATAATAGTGGTTTTCTTTATCTGCGGTATCGTAGTATGGAAGAATAAGAAATTCAATTTGAAAATGATAATATGATTAGTTGTTTTTTT
>CAYYNL010000127.1:0-9025 GCA_964472925.1 uncultured Fibrobacter sp.
AAACCTTCTGATCCGTAGTCAGATGCTCTATCCAATTGAGCTATGGCCGCAAAATTTATATGAAAAATGGCCTTAATTCCAGCCATCAAAGTATTTTTAAAATCGTCTGCAAAATATAAATTCCTGAAACTGCTTTATCCAGCAGTTTTTTGAACTTAAGCCCCGGGTTGATTCCTTTTCTATAATACTATAAAATAAGAAATCCCGGCTGAGGAGATTATTTAATGAATGTAATAGGTAAAAATATCCGTTCCTATTTTGTTACCGGTGTTTTCGTACTTTTTCCACTGGTGCTTTCCATCTATATAATCTGGAAGATTTTTCAGTTTATTGATAATGTTTTTCCAGCCTTAACCGGAATAGATCTCCCTGTAATGGGCCTTGGGGCACTAATCATTTTCTTACTGATAACATTGGCAGGCATGGTGGCTAAAAACTATGCGGGAAAGAAGATTATAGAATTAGGAAATTCCATAATTGTAAGTATACCGGTGCTCAATAAGATATTTCTGGCGGTTCAGCAGATTATGGATGTGGTTTTAAAGCCTCAGAAAAATTTCCTTGGAGAAGTGGTTATGGTCGAATATCCCAAGGAGGATTCCTGGACCATAGGATTTATTACATCCAAAGAAACCTCTGAAATCTCACAATCCATTGGAGAGCCTTTAATCTGTGTTTATGTTCCTACTACCCCTAATCCCACTTCTGGTTTTTTGCTATATGTACCAGAACATAAAGTTAGAAAGGTTAATCTGAGTACAGAGATAGCCATAAAAGCAATTGTTTCTGCAGGATTGGTAAGTTCTGCAAAAAATGACGTAGTTACCACTCAGGAGTTAAACTTTGGCGATGTAATTCGCAAATGGAAAACCAGAAAAGTAAGTAAGGATATGATTTTTGATCCCAGAGATTAAAATCTTTTTCACAACTGATTTTTATAAAGCATATCATTTATAGATAATAAGTCTCCTCTCAATTTTAATTCCTCTTCCCTTTTGTAATTTCCATACGGAATGACTCTTGCAGGTTTTTATTAACCATAATCAGTAGGTATTCCTTTTTTTCCACAGGAGCCAAATTAAAGCGCTGATTATATAACTGTAAAAACATTTATAAAATTAATATTTAAGGAGTTAAAATTTATGGAAGAGCAAACCAGAAAATATCGGGAAAATGCATCACATCTGGTTAATCTTAACAATGCTGATATGGAAAAGTTATCCCGTGTTCAGGGGATAGGAAAAGAGATGGCACAGGCGTTGATCAAATATCGGGAGAAACATCATGGTTTCAGGAATCTGGATGAAATCGAAAATGTGGATGGATTTGATCATCTGACCGCAGAAAAATTAAAACGAAGCGTCTATCTGGGAAAACTGCCCCCCAAAAAAAGCAAACTCAGTTCTTTATAAAGAATATCAGCAGGTCTCTTGAATTGCAGGTAAAACTTTGATATATTGAATTTTACTGATATCTTACCTGCAAGTTTAGCCATATTTTAGCGGTGCTTTATAAAGTGAAATCCACACCAAAAAATATTTTGTCTGATTGGCAGATCATCCAATGGGTCTATCATGATATACTTCAAATTATAGAAAAACATTTTCAGAATTTGGCAATCTCCTATATGCCATTAAAAGGAGCATACCTGATAGCTTCTGGTTTAGCTTCAGGACTTTCTTCCAGAAAAATGAAAGATATCGATATTCTGGTAAAAAAAAAGGATTTTCAGAAGGTAGTAAACTATTTCGGATCTCTGACAGAAACCCAACTAATACAAGGTTACTTTGATTATGAACAACCATTCGTATATCAATATTATAACCGGAAGATTTACCTGGAGATCAAATACCAGATATGTGCTTCTGCCCGTTTCCTTCTATCTGATGAAGATCTTTTCTGCAGAGGTATAAATCAAAACTCCAACTGTATTTTTCCTTCACCAGAAGACGCGATGCTTATTCATGTCTGCCATTATCTTCATCACATCTATAATAATTTTGACCTCTCATTTTTTGAGGAAATTGCCCTTCTGGAAGGGGTAGGAAATTTCTCATGGAAGGAATTTTGGAGCAGAGCAGAAAAGACCGGAATCAAACATTTTATTTGGATTATGATAAACATTTATGCCAGGATCTACCGGAAAAAAATTTATTCTCCTGAATGGAGTAATCCATATACCCGTTTGCTAATGAAATTTAGTTTCGAGTGGTATGCCAGCTTAAATCCTTTTATACGTAAATTGATATTGGAGATCCCATTTGTTAGAAATCCTCTTTGGCTTATTAAACATAAAATTTGCAAATCCAAACATTGGCTCTAGCACTTAAGGTAATCCCATGTTTGCTGTATTATACACTTGGTACAAAACATCCCTGCAAACTGATTTAATCCTGTTGCAGATTCGATAGGGTCACAACAGGTCTGGGCAAAAGCGATACTGACATCCTCAGTATAAATCTGAGGTTTCTGGTATTTTTTTTTCATGAAAACTCCTGTATATAATTCGAATAGTTCTTTTACGAAGACCAGATATATGGCAAAATGGCCTCCATTTCATGATCTGCAGATATAACCAATTTATTATTCTTATAAGCTGCATTGCCTTATTATTTTTGGAGTTACAACCTAAAACGCCAAAGATTTGTTCTCTTGAAACTTTTTCAAAGCTGCTGCTGTTATCCCCAATAAAGTAATAGTATTCCCCTATTTTTCCTGCCAACCTGTGGATTATCATTTTACCATTATATTTAAAAATAAAGCAATCTCCAGATTTAAGAGATGTCACATTGAAAATTCTGACGGAATCTCCTTCTTTGAGTAGCGGTTCCATCGAATTTCCCTGTACGGAAAAAACCATAAAACCTTGTTCTGAAATTAGCTCTGTGTATATGCTCATGGGTTTTGAGGAAGAATTACTTTATCCAATGCTTTGATATTATTACAAAACATTGGTGATGGTTCAGAAAATCCGCCTGTTTCTGTGTGCATAATTCCAGGGCAAACTACACAAATGTTAGTGTATGCACATCCTTTACATTTTTGAATATCAGAACGCTTTATTTTTTTTAAAGTATGATAGATTTCTGATGATGTATATATTTCCCGCAAAGGCCGTTGATCAGTTACAATATTTCCCAACGAGAGATTGCGAAAAGTCAGACATGGAGTGATACTTCCATCCGAGCGGATTGAGATCAGGCCAAACAGGCCTTCACACAGACATTGTGACGCTCTGTTAAGCTCATGCTGTTCCTCAAGCTGGCGTTTAAGATCTTCAACTGCTTTCTTACCGATTCCTTTATAATAAGTAGTGTAAAACTCTTCTGATACGGTTTCGGCAAAGCATTCTCTGATGTGAGCAGTAGAGAGTATCTTATTTTTGCCTGTCTGTACTTTGAATCCCAGAGAGTTAAAATATTCTCTGGAATTTTCAATCGTTTTCAAATTCTGACTTATAGCATTAAGCAATATTCCGGTTCGTACACCCGAAGAAAGCAAAGCTCTGGCTGTACGCAATGCCTTATGAAAGGAACCATTTACGCCCACAAACCGATCATGAATCTCAGGAATGTGTGAAAAGAAAGAAATTCTGAATAAATTTATCAACTTTGCATGATCAGCAAGGAATTCAATCTCTTTTTTGGTCAGAAGAGTTCCATTACTGAATATATAGATCTCGAAAAAATTCTTTTTAAAAATATAGGAGAGTATTTCAAGTATATCTTCTCTGATAAAGGGTTCACCGCCTGTGATCAAAAGTGTGCATACACCCGCCTGATCCAGCCGATCGATAACAGTTTTTACTTCAGAAGTTTCCAGTTCTCGGACTTTACGATCTATGAAACAATATTCACAGAAGATATTGCATCGACTGGTTAATTCAAAGGTACCGTTGAAGGGGTATCCCAGATCTGCCAGTTTTTTAAGTTTCTCAATTATATGAGGATTACTGATCATTATATTTTCTGGATGATTTTCTGTTGAAGCAGTGTTTGGATGAACTGAAGAGTATCTTCTTTGGCTGTTTTATCATCTATTTCGTATTCAGATGAAATCTTCTGGCAGATCTGTTCCGTATCCAACTGATCTTGTATTGATTCCAGAATCAGAGCACCAATTTCATTAAAGGAGTGAATCAGAGATTTTTGGCGATCATACATGAAAATTTCATCAGCTATTTTCTTTATGGAAATCTCAGGATTAATTTTATACATTTTGGCTGTCCATTAAGTCTTCAATAAACTGTTTCACAGATTGGTTATTTATAAAATGAAGAACCGAACATTTCACCAACTCAGAAAGCAAATGAACATTATTATACATCTTTTCAGCCATTATGTCATTTGCCGGAATGGTATAAATGTTTTTCAGAATATTCCAGTAAATTTCTTTTCCGTTAAGAGTATGGGTATAGTTTCGGGATGAATGGCTCAGAAAAAAAAGATGTTCCAATCTAGCACCGGATTTTCTGAGCTCTGAATCAAAAGAGAGATAGGGTGTAGCGTAGGCATAGACCTCTGAACCCTGAATAAAAACCAGATTGAATTCATCGCTTCCCCTTTGCCATGTTTGCCGATCATTGGAAAGGAGATTTGAAATAGTCGATTTTCCTGATCCTGACATGCCGCAAAAAAGCAATGCTTTATTTTTTCTGATCATATTTGAAGAATGCAGAGGAACTCCTCCATTATCAATTGTTATCAGTGAAAGAAACCATTTAAAAGCATTAAAAAGAAGTAGTCCCTTATCTTTAAAATCAGATTTCACAGTTAATACCGCACTCTTTTTAGCCAAATCGATCCTCAAAGAAAAAAGCTGGTTTCCAAAACATAAATCGCAATGGCTATACTCCACAAAAAAATGATCTCTGCGATTAATAGCATTTTCTGGAATTGTAAGATTATCCTTTTCTCTGATTTCTAAATAATACTTTATATCAGCAAAACTGACATTAAACAAGGACAAGCTTCTTGAAAGTTCAATATATCCAGCAGGATAAGATACTGTTATACTGAAAGGTCCTATTGAGGTATGCGCTTCCATTAATGATACCAGTGACAAAAAAAAGAAAACTACAACAATGAAAGAAAAAAGCGCAATTATTAGGACCCGACTTATGCTCTCAGGTAGCTAATAAAGTTGCATAAGTCAGGTAAATTTTATTGTAATAATTGCAATATCATCTGAGGAGTCGTGTTTGCCTGTGCAAGCATAGCTGTAGAAGATTGAGTAATAATCTGATTTTTGGTGAAATTAGCAGTTTCTGAAGCAAAATCAGTATCTCTTATAACAGACTCAGCTGATTGAGTCTGAGCTATCTGATTTACTAAATTATTTGAAGAATATTCCAGACGATTGATCATAGCACCAATTTTAGCACGCATCTGGTTAACCCGTTCCAAACCTGTAGGGCTGGAAGTATCAAGAGTGCCAAAAAGGATTCCTCTGGTACTATCTGGAACATCACTCAAATCACCATCAATTATCTTATGGATCAGATTTAGTTTGTCCTTTAAAGTTCCATTTCCGCCCATAGCAAATTGAATAAACGTATCCCCCATATCACCAGTTGGTAAAGGGAAACTCGAACCCCATGAAAAGTCTCCAAACAATCCGATTCCATCTAAATCTAAACCTCCATCTGCAGCGGGTGGATTGAGATGAAATAGGGCATTGGAATCCATCTGGCCAAAAGCAATAGTAATCATGTTGGCTGCATTTTCTGAATAAAACTTACGCGTACTATCATAGGATGAGGAATCTACTTGATCATAATTAGCCCCGATCATCATGTTGAAATGATGACCGCTTCCCTTATCTCCTGCTCCTAATGAAGACACGTTTCCTAAAGAACTGGATTGCAGGGTTTTGTGTGCAGTCTCAGGTGCCCCATTGACGTTACCATATATACTGGCATTGGTATTACCACTACTTTCTGGTGTAGCAAAAATCTGCATTCCGTTATATCTGGTAACCGTGGCGATCCGGTCCAGTTCTTTCATCAGCAAGCCAAACTCCTGACCCATATAATCGCGCTCTGTTTGAGTATAGGTGTCGTTTTGTGCCTGCACCACCAGCTCTCGCATCCTTTGCAGAATATCAGCCTGTTCATTTAAAGCCCCATCGGCGATATTAAGCAGTGCAATTGCATCTTGGGTATTTTTAAGTGCCTGTTCCATCCCTCTGGTTTGAATTCGCAGGTTTTCTGAAACTCCCAACCCTGCAGCATCATCTGATGCCTTATTGATTCTAATTCCGGTGGAAAGTTTTTCCAGAGATTTTGTCAGACTGCGATTCACTTTAAAAAGTGAACCCTGGGTGTGCATGGAGGAAATATTATGATTGATTCGCATACCAACATCCTTGTTGGAAAAAGTACAGTTCAATTCCTTTGAACTATATAATAGCCTCTATCTGTTTATTATTTCGGTGCTTCAGGGAAGGTACTTTAATTTAATTTTCGTTCCCTTGTTTCTATCCTTGGCACCGCTAAAACTTCTCCTATATCTTTATCGGCAGACCTTGGAAGAACTTTAATTTATTTTTGTTTTTTTTCAAATTTACCTTCCATTATGCTATTTTTCCATAATAGAAGTTATTGATCAATTATAAAGATTATTTTTTTATTGGAATTTGAATTATGCACGTTAGCTTACCGCAACAGCCATTAAGTTTAAATGAAATAAACCGGATCGTTTCCCCATTACGAAAAAAAGGAAAAACACTGGTTACTACAAATGGTTGCTTCGATCTGTTGCATGCCGGGCATATAAAATATTTGGCAGATGCTGCATCACTGGGCGATCTGCTTATAGTGGGAATAAATAGTGATGCTTCGGTGTCCAGATTAAAAGGACCTAATCGTCCGATTCAGAATGAAATCGACAGAGCTTTATTAATCTGGTCTTTGAAAATGGTAGATTATACTTTCATTTTTCCAGAGAATGACCCAATAGCATTTCTGGAAATTCTTAAACCTGATATCCATGTTAAAGGTGGAGACTACACACCGGATCAGCTCCCGGAAAAAAGCACTGTCGAGAAACACGGTGGCAAAATTGTGATAGTTCCTTTTACAGCAGGCCTTTCCACAACGTCTATTGTTAAAAAGATCATCACTTCACAATCCTAAACTTTTTTTATCAGGGAAAATATTTTCTCCTATGATAACCAGTAACTTTTTGAACAATATGGAATATTATGTGCATCTTATTACGATTAAACTTGAAACTTGATCTTTCTTGTTTAAAGTGATAAGCTCATTAGTATCCAGTGCTCTATCTTAAAAGAGACTGTACTGTTTTATTGAAGATCAAAATACCGGCAATAAATTAGAGTAATTTTTATGGTATAGAAACCATCAATAAATCGGTTTTTTACCATATAGTATCTCCTGCTGTTTTTTAATACTCATGGAGGTTTTAATGACTACCCGCCCGGCGGATAAAGACACTGAATTAATGGAAAAGAGATATCGAAAGTCTCCTCAATCCCGCCTGTTTTCTCGGCTTGCTGATAATTATCGAAAACAAGGTAATCTCAGTCGTGCGATAGAACTATGCCTTGAAGGCATCCAAAAACATCCCGATTACGTTACTGGTCATATTATCCTGGGCCGTTGCTATTTTGAGCAGCAAAACTTCAATGACGCTTTCAATGTGTTTAAAAAAGTCTGCATTATCGATCGTCATAATCAGATCGCCTTAAAGATGCTGGCAGAAATTTTTCTTCAGCAGAATATGAATCAGAAAGCCGGAATTATTTACGAAATTCTAAATAAAATGGATCCCTACAATAAATCCATAGCTAAACTGGCTTCTAAGTATCCCTCAGAGGAAAATACTGGACTTTTTGAAACACTTGGTATCGATATCCCCGCAGAACCAGTACTTTGGAAACCCACTCCTGCTGAGCAGCAAATTACTGATGAGCAGATAGATTATGATAACAAAGTGGAGTCGGACAATTTTTATGATGAATCTTCTCCACTACAACAATCCATTGATGAAAACCAAAATTTCCCTGCTGATACTCCTTTTGAAAATGACAAAACCGTTTCAATCGATGGTGATACTATAAATCAACAGTTAAATATGTTATATGAAGAAAATCACCAGTCTCTGAATAATCCTTTTGACTCCTTTACCCAGGAAAATACAAGTGCTCAAGAAATCAATAGCATTGAATCTCCCATCACTTCTGAAGAGGTTTTAGATGAAAATGCTGATATTACAGGACAGGATATCTCTTCTCGCATAGATGAGCTTTTCAGTGAAAAAACCGATTCTTTCAATAATTCCACTCTTAAAGCTATGCCTGAGATCATATCTGAAGAAGAGTCCCAGGTAAATGACCAGCCAGTTCTCGATAATACATCGGCTTTAGATCCTTCCATAACACCCCTTAACTACCATAAGCAATCCCCCAAACCTGAAGAGTCTCAGGAACAGCAGTCTGATTTAATCATTGAACAACCACACCCATTCGAAGATACCGACCCATTTACCGGAAAAAACATATCATCTGAATTCGAAGAAACGATGCAGTTTGAACGCTCTTTTCTGGAAAACGTGATCGATACAAAGGAAACAATAGAAAATAACGATCTTTCTGAGAAAACAGAACCGTTTGTTAATCAGGACCTTATTGCTGAAGTATCTGGCCATCAGGACTCTTCAGATTCATCTGAAGATCCTTTTGATCCGTCCCAAATCCTTATCGATGCAAATAACGACAATGAAGTCTCCCAATCAAACTCAGAAATTGAAAACTCGATCGATTCGATCAGCTTGACTAGCACCGATGACCAACAATTATCTGATCCCCTTTCTCAAACTCAAAAAGCCGCTCAGAATTTAATAATTGACTCTGATGATGTTATTCTGGAAAACCACACCGATTCCAATTTGAATTTACCCGAAATTGAACTTGTCAATGATGAGAAATCCTTATTGCCTGGAGTTGAAGAGGATTCACCTGCCATGCAAAATAAAGAAACCGATTCGCATCAGAAAATTGATGA
>CAYYNL010000127.1:9125-13444 GCA_964472925.1 uncultured Fibrobacter sp.
GAGGACATTCTTGATCGGGTTTTACCAGAAACCGGTTCTGAATTGACAGCAGGAAATAGTGAGTTGCAACAGGGTCATGAGCAAGTTGAAAAACCTGATAATTTTATTCAAGAATCACCGGATCAAAACAATCTCTTCCAGGATGAATTAAAAGATTTTAACAGCTCTGATATTCTCCAGAATATCGACATTGCTCCTGATCTGCCGGTTCTGGATGATGAGCTCAATTCTGCATCCGAACAATTGTTATCTCTGGCCAATGATAGCGAAAGTGGAATACTGGTTGACAGTGTAGAATCAAATTCTCCTGAGAATTGCGGCAAAGACTCTGCAACGCAGGATGAATTATCTGTTGTAACTTCCACTTCAGAAAACGATCTAAACAGTTCAGATGATTTGGATTCAAATGAACCCGATAAATTCAACAACGATTCCGATAATTTAGCCATTATCGATGTCGATTCCGAAATTGAACAGCTCAGTGTTGAACATGGTGATGAGGTACTTACTGATATGGATGTTCTGGTATCTGATGAGGTACTAAAATCAGTTTCGGGTGATGATGTTGTAGAAAAAATGGATATGCTTTTTTTCGACAATAAGATTTCATCAGAAGCAGAACTGGTTGAGAATCCACCAGTCACCAAAGATGCTGATTCTCCTTCTGTGGCCTCTTCAACTGAAGATAAATCTGATCGTCCAGACCAGGATCTTTCTATTATCAGTGATTCTGAATCTTTTGCGCAAATAGAATCTGTTTCTCCATCACAACAGACTGCTTCCAATGATGATATCTCAGTAGACATCGTAAGCAAAGGTTCCGAACCTGCTGATGATATCGGTGAAAGTGAGCAGGAGACCACCCCCATAATCAGTGGCCAGGATGTAATGGATCGGCTGGAGCAATTCTTCCCCAACAAGGATCTTATCAATAACGATTCTGAACTGTTACCACCCGATAACAATGAAAGTGAAGAAGTGCTGACCGATTTCTATAACATATTTGGAGATAATGCAGCAAATGCTCAAAGCATTGAAGAGCTTGACAAGCTGGATCTGCTTGAAATGAATACCCCTGAACAATCAGATAAGCCTCTTTCTTTCTACGATGAATGGAATGATATCTGCAGTTTGCAAGATCAGAACGCAAATGAGACCTTCAAGGAAAAAGTAGAAAAAAGTGCGGAAAAAAGTTTTGATGAAAATATCTCCCTCGATCAAACACCGACTGATGAAACAGATGAAAATTATCGGCCCTACAGTATCCCCGATCATGTACTGACCCCCACTCTTGCCGATATCTATTTCCAACAGGGGCAACACGATCTGGCTATTCAGATCTACAAAAGACTTCTTTCCCGTGACCCGGATAATGAAAATCTCCAGCAGAGACTTGATCAACTATTGAAAACTGCTGCCGATATAACCAGTAACAATCTTTCGCAAGATAATCAAACCACCAAAAAGGCTGCTTCTACAAGCTCTCCGATAAAAAATAAAAAAAACGTAATTGACAATAGGCCTCTGGCAGGTGTACGTATCAAGAAGCGAAAAAGTGGCAGCGCAAACCGTTCAAAAATCAAGTGAGGATCCGTGCAAAACTCAAGGCTGGAATCAGTAAAGAATCTTCTCAAAGAAAAGGCTCTGACTCATCTTCTGATCACCGATCTGATTGATGTAGAATATCTGAGCGGATTTCGCTCTTCAAATGCTCTAATACTGATCTCCCTAAAGAAAAATCTTCTCTTTTCTGATTTCAGATATCAAGAAGCTGCTCAGTCATTTTGCAGAAAGAATTCTCTGTGGGAATTTCAGATAATCAAAGAAAACCTGTTTAGTTCCATTTGCTCTTTTCTTCCTCAGGGTAGTGTATGTGGATTTCAGGCTGATAATTTGACGGTTGAAAAATTTGATGAATTAACTGCAACAGGGAAAAATGTAAAATTTGTAAAACTATCATCTGAAATATCAGAACTTTTTCTGCAAAAGACTTCTTCCGAAATTGCTTCTATCAGAAAAGCTGCCAGAATTGGAGATGCAGCATTCCAAAATTTAATCCAAAGAATATCAGAAGGAATAACCGAAGCTGCTTTGGCTAGGGAACTGGAACGTCTCTGCAGTGAAATGGGTTCAGAAAAACCCTCTTTTGAAACTATAGTGCTTTTTGGCTCCCGGGCAGCGCTTCCACACGGAAGACCTGGGAACAGAAAATTGAAAAAAGGTGATTTTATTTTAATTGATTTTGGTTGTACAGTAAATGGATTCTGTTCAGACATGACCCGTACTTTAGTGTTTGGCAAAGCCAGCCCCAAACAGCGCCAGATCTACGACATTGTGCTGAATGCACAAAAAAAAGCCTGTAATGCTGCAAAGGTTGGCATCTCCTCAAAAGAACTGGATAATGTTGCTCGTTCTCCCATTTCTGCTGCAGGTTTTGGAGACGCTTTCGGGCATGCTTTGGGTCATGGGGTAGGATTAAGAATTCATGAAAAACCCAGAATCAGCTTTCATAGCGATTTTTTACTGAAGCAAAACATGGTTATCACAATAGAACCTGGAATCTATATAACAAACTTTGGTGGTGTAAGAATCGAAGACATGGCTTTAATTAAAGAAAAGAAGGCTGCTCTTTTAACCTCCGCACCCAAGGAACTTATAGAGTTATGATCCCGATCCAGAATCTTTTTAAGATGATGTTCGACAATAACGCTTCCGATTTACATCTTCGTGTTGGTGTTCAGCCTGCATTCCGAATCTATGGAAAACTGGTACGGTTTCAGATGGATGTAATAAAGGCCACCGAAATGGATCAGATAGTTCAGGCCTTGATGACTGCTGATCAGTATGCTACCTTTGTTAAGAATAATGAACTGGATTTTGCTATAGGAGTAAAAGGCATTGGCCGATTCAGAATAAATGCTTATCGTCAACGGGGAACAGCTTCTCTGGCGATCCGATCTATTCGTACACAGGTGCCAAACTTTTCTGATCTTTTACTTCCTCAAATAATACTGGACATTGCCATGACTCCCAGAGGGCTGATATTGGTAACCGGTACAACAGGAAGCGGAAAATCCACTCTTCTGGCATCCATGGTTGATCACATTAATGAAAACAGTTCATCCAATATTATTACTATTGAAGATCCGATAGAGTTTTTGTATAAAGACAAAAAAAGTATCATTGCCCAAAGGGAACTGGGGAGCGATACTTGTTCATTTGCCAATGCTTTAAGAGCTTCATTCAGACAGGACCCCGATATAATCCTAATAGGAGAGATCAGAGACCGGGAGACCATAGAAACAGCATTGAGTGCTGCAGATACCGGACACCTGGTTATGAGTACCCTTCATACCATGAATACTGTGGAAACCATATCCAGAATTATTTCATTTTTCCCTCCGCATCAACATGATCAGATCCGTCTTTTACTTTCCAATGTTCTGGTGGCAGTAATCTCTTTGCGGCTCCTTCCCCGTAAGGATGGTTCAGGGCAGGTCCCTGCTGCAGAAATCCTGATTAACAATGCCAATATTGCTGAGCTGATATTAAATCCTGAAAAAACCAATCTGATTACCCAGGCTATCTCTGAAGGTTATAATCAGTATGGATCTCAAACATTTGATCAATCACTGCTCAGTTTGTATCAGGATGATCTGATAACTTTGCAGACGGCTAAAATTTACGCCAGTAATCCTGATGATTTTGAACTGCAGGTCCGGGGAGTACGGGGTACATCGGACAGGCGCTGGATGATAACCAATTGATTTTTAATAGCTGAAGCCTGTCATATACAGGTCAAGTTATCTCAGCCTCGGGTCCTGACTGAAACATTTGACCTGAACCAGACAGATAAAAGCAGATAAAATGTTAAAGAAGAGTAAAGCTGAATACCTCAGCTCTCTTTATTATCAATCATTCAAGTCACCTCGAGAAATTCATCCAGAGTTCTACTGGTATAAAAGGCAATCTGTAAATTGGTGCAGTCGTCATGATTGATGTTGGATTCTCTTGGTGGCCGACCAGCCAGAAACGGTATATGCATCTCGACCCTTTGATGCACTGCTGTTTTTTCCTTACTGACCTTCTCAGGCGTACCATTCTTTCTCATTGCTTTCTCCTTTTCAGGGGGGAAAGTTGTTCCTTTGTCCTGTTTTATAAAACTCCAAGTATCATGCCAAATGATAATTACTGCTACCTAATCCGGACTATTATTTGCCATTAATACTTAAGATCCAAACACTGTAAAATGAACAATTCTGGGTTTAACCTAAAAACCGCAGTAGGTGACGATGAAGAACCGTAAGATATTGATGCAG
>CAYYNL010000128.1:0-10223 GCA_964472925.1 uncultured Fibrobacter sp.
GAATGCGAACGATTTTGCCTTCTAAATAAACCTAAAAACCGCAGTAGATTGACGCTAATAACACGTAATCTATTGCGCATAAAGGCATTCAGTCCTTTCGGTCTTATCATCGGTAGATAAAACTTTCAAGGACTTCAAACCTTTCTGCATCAATTATCTTACGGTTCTTCATCGTCACCTACTGCGGTTTTTAGGATAAAGACGTCTCTTTAGCTAACAGTTCCAATCTCAAATCTGTACTAAACGGTCCTGGTTTGGCAAAGAAAAATGCTCTCATAAATTTGAAGACACCAACGTTCGCATTTTGACGTCCACCTATAGGGCTAGCTCTACTAATAAAGGGCGCATGCCTTACCAAAAATTCCCTTACCCCAGACTGAAATTCTAATTTCGGCCTGTGTTTACCGGTTACTTCACACTGGAACTCAAATATCAGGCTATTTTCATAGGTCGCTTCTGGTCTAAATACTTTATATGGCTCCAGAAATACAGGTAAATTGGAAAGCTGAACAATTTAACAGGAGCTTATATTCCTTTACTGGTAGAATAAACTCATTTTAACTTTTTGATGTTTTAGGTATTTTGTCGATTTATATTGGATAAGACTGCCACTTAGAAGCCGGCTTATTCTTTTGTCGAACCGGGCAAGCTTTTCCAAACACC
Source organism: uncultured Fibrobacter sp. (assembly GCA_964472925.1). Classification (GTDB taxonomy): domain Bacteria; phylum Fibrobacterota; class Chitinivibrionia; order Chitinivibrionales; family Chitinispirillaceae; genus JAAYPC01. The sequence continues at coordinate 664 of CAYYNL010000128.1, forward strand.
AGAGAGAGGTCCGTCTCCTGATGATTAATAATATGATTAAAAAGGCATTACAACCTCTCAGAGGAATTCGATTCTTCTGTTTTTCCACATTCATTTTTCTTATTCTTGTACAGAAAACATATCCAATCCAATCTGCCCCAGGACTGGTTGTGTTGCCTTTCTCTATCGATTCCAACCTTACAGAAATTCGAAACAGTTTTACCGATAAACTTATTCAAAAGTGTAAAGATGCCGGATACAACGCCATAGGAACCCGTTATCTTAGCAGTGTTTTGAAAATGGGATCCTGCGACAGCGATGAATGTATGAGAAAAATAGCATCTCTGGTAGGAGCCAGATATGTGATCTTTGGCTCTTTTAGAGGTGATACCAACTCTTACAAGCTATCTGTAAATTTTAAGGACCTCCTCGAAAACAAAGAACTCTTAACCACTGATCGACAGTTAAGTGGTACACAGGCTTCTATATACTACGTCAATGAACTCACTCTTTTAATAATGCAGAGCCTCAATGGAGGCAGTTCTTTTTCCTCATCAAATACTGATTCTTCAGGCGTACCGGATTTAAAAACAATGCAGGATTCAGTATCAGAGAACCAACCGCAAATAGCGGCTCACAATTCCGATACTGTTACTGTTTCTGCTAATTGCGATTCTATTGTAACAGAAACTGCAGATTCTTCTTTGGCCAATACAGTTTTGTCTGATAGTGTGGAAAATTCAATTCCTGTAGAAAAAACTTCGGAGAAGAAATCTGATACAGATAGTATTTCTGAAGAAAATGTATCAGCAACCAAAACAGAACCGATTCAGAAAAAGGATACCGTAAACACAAACACCGACGCCATTACAAGTTCACCTATTCCTGCTAATGTATATATCCCTCCCATAAATGAAAAAAAATCGATATTTAAACCACTTCCCAGACGACTGGATCAGCAGTTTTTCCGTGGAGCCAGGCTGTTAGTATTTGGTAACACAGCTCTTGCTGGATTAATTGGTGGACTGGTAATGAATGACCGGGTCAAAAAGGGGCTGGACAAGGAAACCGAACTTTACCGTCGACATGAAAATGCGGATAGAGAACATTTGGTTCCAACATACAACAGTTATAAAAGACAAACAGAAAAAACCGACCGAGACTCCAGAATCCGCAATGCGATGTATGCAGTTTCCGGTGTTTGTGCAGTTGGTTTTTCCATATCTATCATTTTCTGACAGGTGGGATTTACTGGCAGGTTAACATGATAATCAAACTGAAAAGTACAGCTTTCCGCTTTATATGTTTTTCTTTTCTATTAATGATCATAGTATCGGTATTTCACTGTAGTATGAGAGATGGTGATATATTGGGTATGCGGGAACCCAAAGCATCTGGCTCATCAATCCTGGCGGATTCTTTTTGGAGTGAATTTGATTTCACCGATTCAACCGGCACGATTGGCTGCTCAGTAGCTGTCGATTTTTTGAATTATACTATTAAAGCCGGATACCATCCCGATTCATTAGATATAAGTTACTCAAGTGATTACCCGAATCTATCTCTGGGTGGAGTTAAAATATTCAAGACAGTTTATTACCAGATTACAATAGTAACCGCAACTGGTGATAGTTTTACAGACACCGGCTCTATAATTACTCCATTGGGTGTTCCTCCCAGGATTGTGGAGAATCTCAAAGCTAAATCTGATTATTGGGGCGTATATTTAGAATGGAAGGCCAGCCAATCTGCATCAGGATACACTGTTTATCGAAAGGAAATTTCCGGTAGAACCTTTGATAGTATAGGTTTTACTGAAACCTTAAATTACTATGATTCCCTGATGTCTTTTGCCAGATACAATTACACTGTCAGAGCCCGAAATGAATTTGGTGTAAGCAGATCTGCCACACCAGTCACTGGCTTCAAGATAATAAATCTTGCACCTCCGGGCTCTCTGGTTGCTTCAAAAGGCACCTATTACAAACAGATCAACCTATCCTGGAACCCAAATAAATCTGCAAATTCTTATTGCATTTTCAGAGCAGATAGTGCAGAAGGTCCCTATGAGGAAATTGCATCTGCAATAAAAGACAGCTTTTATACCGATACAGTAAAGGCTTACACCTTATATTTCTACAAGGTATCTTCACAGGACCAGAATGGAGGATGCGGTCCGACAAGTCCTTTTGATTCCGGTTTTGCAGCTGGAATTCTTGATCCTCCAGAAATCTCTGATATTTCGGAAGGACACTATGAAAACAAGATCTTTATTTACTGGTACAGTGTAAATCAGGCTTTAGCCTATCGGATCTATCGTTCGGAAGAGATTAACGGAGAATACACGGCAATAGCTACCACCAGTGACACTTTCTATGTAGATTATGTAAATTCCACCCGAAACTTCTATTATGAGATTGCTACTATAAGCCCTGACAGTCAGGAAGGGCTGCGCTCGCTTTTCAAGACAGGATATGTCACCAGGTTCGATCCACCGGAACTGAATGTTGACAGAAATTCAAGATCTTGTGTATTACTTTACTGGGATACGATACCGGGAGTCTCCAGCTACAGGATATACAGAACCAGTCATCTGGATTCTCTGGCCGTACTTATTGATTCGACACAGCAGGGCAATTACTGCGATCAGGTATCTTCAGGAAAAATCTGGATTTACTTGATAAGCGCTGTCAATCGTCATGGAGTTGAAAGCAGACTCAGTAATGCTGTTGTGGCTGAAGGCCCGGCTATAAGTGAGCCGGAAAAACTGACCGCATCACAGGGAACTTTCCAGACTTATGTAGCCCTGAGCTGGACTGCGGTTCCGGGTGCAACCGGATATCATCTGTATCGTTCAACACCAAATAGCAGTTCCGCTTTGATTTCTTCCAGAATTATTGACACTTTCTACATCGATTCTTCTGCTGCAGATTCCAATTATTATAGGGTCTGTGCAATAGATTCATCCGGTGCAGAAGGTTATTTCAGTGAACTTGTCACAGGTTATCCTTCTGCACTGGATATAGTCAAAAATCTCACCGGTTCAGTAGATATACCACATACACTGCAAATAAGCTGGAATGCAGCAGAGATAGCAGACAGCTACATCGTTTATCGCTCCCCAACAGCACTCTCCGGACCATATATACCGGTTGATACAGTTAATGAACCGGTTTTCACCGATTCAACACGAGTTTCTGCCTACTATACAGTAGCAGTAAAATATCGCTCCCGTACAGGCAAAACAGCAGAACCTGTGTTTGCCAAAAAGTTGCTGCCTCCTTCAGGCCTGGGTTTCGAGATAGAAAAAAAATATCTGCGCCTGATTTGGAACCAGACTATGGGAGCATCCTCCTATAATATTTATAAATCCACAGATAGCGTTCATTTTGTACTGTTGAAAAATGTGAAAGAAAACTTCTGTTACGATTCCTCTTTATCAGAAGGCAAAAACTATTACAGAGTAAAATCGGTAAGCATAAACGGAGAAACACCGAGCTTTTCTTCTGTAACCATCAGTTATAAAAATGGTGTTCAGGATTTGACCGTTACAGAAGCAGGTGACAGTCTGAAACTGCGATGGTCAAAGGTTGCAGATGCTTACAGTTATCAGGTGATCTATTCTGACACAGACGGATTTACTGTCTATAGTGATGAAATAACGGACACATTCGCCTATTTCACCTTCACTGAATCCGGAACTTATTATTTCAAAATAAAAGCCAATGTGCCTGGATATATAACTCCCTTGAGTGATATAAAAAGTGGCCATGTAACAGCCAGACCGCGACAGCCAAATCTAACTGAAGCTCAAAGCCAGACTGGCAGAGTTTTATTAATATGGAGTGCCAATCCAGAGGGTGAAGCAGCTACCGGATATGTAATCTTCAGATCTTCGAGCTCCGAAAGCGGGTATATTGCTCTGGACACAATCAGTAATACTACTTACATCGATACCCCACCAACAATTGACACATATTATTATTACAAAATTGCAGGATTAAATCAGTCGGGAGTGGGAGCACAAAGCAACTATGTATATGCAAAGGCTCTTCCCATTTCTCCTCCTCAGACAATAACTGTCAGCAATTATCTTTATGGAAGCCATATTGCAATCACCTGGTCTAAAGTCAATAATGCAGAGAAATATATAATTGCCAGAGCTGTAAACAGTAATCCACTGTCAATAATCGATACCTGCACAGATACTTTCTATAATGATTCCACTGCACCATTGCAAAGCACCTGCTGGTATGCGGTCGCTTCCATCAAAGGCACTATGACCAGCGCCTGGAGTACACAGCAAAGTGGAGCAAAATTACCGCCACCATCACTTCTGCAAGCTACAAGCGATCAACTTTTTAATAGCCTTACCTGGTCAGCTCAAGGTAATCCACCGAAATTCTATATCTACAGGTCCGATTCCAGGAATGGCCCATTTCTTAAAATTGACAGTACCACCACCTTAAGTTATAGGGATTCAGTGCAGAGCAGCAGCACTTTCTATTACAGAGTATCCAGTGTCCACCTCAACGAAAGTGAACTCAGCCCTGAGACTGTTTCTGCAAAGTTGAAGCTTCCAAATCCTCCCTCATCAATCTGGGCAACAGAAGGCACAGTTGAAGACACGGTAGTGGTTTCCTGGCAGACCAGTTACGGAGCAAGACAATATGCACTATATCGTTCGACAAGCAAATCATTCAGCAATCCTATTCTGGTAAAAACCACAACAGATACAACCTGTTCTGATCCTGTAGCCGAGGACACATTTTACTATTACAAGGTAAAGGCGATCAATTTTGCAGGAGAAAGTGTTTTATCTTCATCCATGGCAAGAGGATACTGCATACCATCCAGAGTCCCCCAGCCTCCTCCCAATCTGTATTCCTCACATACCCCGGAATATATTGTTTTTAACTGGACAAGTCCTGATTCTGAACTGACCCCATTTTTTGGATTTATTATCCACAGAGCAGAATCACCAAACGGACAATTTTCAGTGCTGGATTCTGTAAACGGTTTCTGGTATTATGATTATCCTGAAAAAAGCTATCCTTATCAATACTGGTATTATGTAACATCTTACAACCGTCGCGGTGAAAGTACTCCATCTGATACCATTTCTGATTGCAGGAATTGACGACAAATAACTGGTGGCTGCAGTTTTGAATCAAAACTGCTCACCAGAATTTGTGTATGGTATCAGTCCGGTTAAATTAAACAAAAGAACATTTCATAAAGCGGCTAAAGCATACAAATAAATTCCAAATCTCAAGCAGCAAATCCTAAACAAATCCCAATAACCAATTATTCAAATTCCAAACAAGGAAAGAACAGGAATGGAAGTCTCTATCCTGTTTCGGATTTAGATTTTTCCTTTTCCTGTTCCTGTTTAGAATTTTGGTATTGAAATTTGGAATTTGTTTGGAATTTAAGATTTGTGATTTGTGATTTGTGATTTATTTGAAATATCTGACACAGGAGAGAAGTCACTTAAAAAAAGGTGGCGTGAGATCAGGCCATCTTTTTTTAAGTATATGCATTTGGTTCCGCAGTTTATTTTGTCAAATACAACATCTGATTATAAGAAAAATCACCCACGCTGAAAGCAACCACATAAGATCCTGGCACAGAAGCCAACTGATTGCGGCTGATTGTATAAATACCTGCATTCTGATTCTTTTCCACTATTTTTGAGTGTAAACGGCCACTGACATCGTAAATCTTCAGAGAAACCATTCCTGCTTTGGGTAATTTGTAGGTAATCACACCAGCATTTGATATTTTGCATGAGTAACCACTTTTTATACCCTGTGAATGATTTAATGTAGCTATAGCATGTCCTGGATTATCGACTTCTTTAGCATCCCAGAGTTTTTTGAGCAGTGTAAGTTTCCTTGAATCGGTTCCTGACCATGTCCCCCATCCTGCTTTATTTGATTCAGGATCATAGGGAGATTTAAAGATACCATAGGTATCGGCAGATTCGGGGTTTATTGACCAGTAAAAAGAATCGTAAATACCTTCTTTTATCAGATAATCAACAAAAACATTTTGCCATTGCTCATCGGAGTTTTTGTTGGTCAGATAGCTGTAACGTTTCTGATGACGAGACTCAGCCTTGGCAGGCCAATCCATATTGCCACCAAACTCTCCAATACATATAGCATATCCTTGTGCTTTGAGATAGCCGTAGTGCTCGTGCCAACCGGGTATCAGGTTTTCTGGTTTGATCACAATCTGGCATTTGGCATCCCCAAATGCATCTTCTACCAGTCCTGCGCACTCGGGTTGGGCTTCCAGATCTGCGAACATGGGTTGAGTACAGACTGCCGGACCATAACAGTGAGGAGAGAAAACCAGTTTGCTCTTTGGCATTTTCGGGGGTTTTTTACCTGCTTCATAAAGGTTTTCACCCCAGTTAGGGTTTGTAGCTTTGTTCCCGTGAGGAGTATCTTCAAAGGTATCCGGGGTGCCATCCTGATTCCCATTTGAACCTCCAATGCCCTGTGCAAAGATAAGTATATTGGGATTGACAGAACTGATTGCCTGGTAAGCCTTATCGATTAATGAACACCACTCATCCCAGCTATAGTCCCAAGGTTCATTAAAAATATCGATACCCATTATATTATCTACACCGATCTCCTTTCCCAGACCGGCCAGTGTCTTGAGATCTTTTAACCATTTGCTTTCATCGTACGCCTGAATACGGGTAACGGTGCTGGGATTATTGGTAGCAGCGCAGGAACAATCCTCCCGTTTATACTCATAGCCTTCCCGATTCGCATCCGCATAAGGAGGTCGGGCATCCAGACGACCTGCTCTCCAGCCAACATAATTGGAACAGGAGTGCATATCCAGAAGAACATAGAGACCGGCATCCGCACAGGCTTTGACAACTGCTTTAAGAGCCGAAAAAGCGCCCTGAATACGCACTTTTTCGGAATTTTTGAGAACCGGATCTTTACCCTGAGGATCGTTATCATCAAGAGTCTGTGGAGCAACAGGTATTCTTATGGCATTAAATCCCAGATTCTTTATTTCCCTTGCATCACTGGCAAGAGTACGATCGCTTTCTGACCAAAACACATTTCCTATGAACAGCTCCATGGGAGCACCATTGGGGTTTTTCTCATCGTTGGGTTGCTCATTTCTTCCTTCCAATCCAAACCATGCTCCCCCTTTCACTCTGAAAGGAGAGCCGTTAAGGGTGATGTGGCCTTTGTCATCGACTGCCCATTGGTTGGCAGCATGAGCAGCAGTATTAATTAGCAAGAACGAAGCTAACGTTATAAAAATTGTTTTGTTTCTTTTTTTATTCATTGTTAATACCCCCTTGAGATAAAACATTATTGCATAAGCATTGCCCAGGCAGATAATTGTCATTTATTATCCGTCATAAGCATCAATATCAAATGTCATTAACAGACTAATTTAATGTTGTTTTAGAAAAAAAAGTAATTTTTATTCAGGAAAAAAAAACAATTAATAGAGTAAATGAATAAGCGAATTAATTCAATGGCCAGACACAAGATCCGTCTTTTCACAAGTTGATTTTTACAGTGATGATATTCAGTAATGACAGGAGTTTTTCATTATGCGAATGCGCCGCATCCAACTGAGAAATTTAGGTTTAATGAAATAAAGTATTGGAATCGCCATTATGAAAAAAAAGACCCTGCAGGTGCTCGTTATCAGCAATACTGGTTTTTTCTTCCTTGAAAAATATTGAGCATGCTCTATTGACTTGCAATTGAAAAATCTGCCACTATAAGTGTAGAGTTTAATACGCTGCTGAAAAGAATTTGTGCGTGAAGGCGAAAACAATCTGGTAAAGAAGAGAAACGATCGTCCGAATTAAGTATAACAATATTCTTTCTCCGTCCAAACTATCTGGTCCCCTCCCAATGGAAATGTTCCATCTGAGAAAAACCTGCTAAAAAAGTGAATCTCAAATAATTTTAAAGAAAGCAGTTCGTCCTTTTATAAAACAAAGCTTGATTATATACCGACCGGTAAGTATTTTAGTATTATGAATACAGATACCAGAAAAAATATTTTGGCAGAAGCTCTACGACTCTTCTCTGAAAAAGGGTATGATTCTGTCGGAACTAACGAAATCGTACACCGGTGCGGGGTAAGCAAACCAGCACTCTATTATTATTTTGAAAGCAAAGAGAAACTGCTCCAGTCTATTGTTCAGGAAAAATGTCTTTCTTTGAAAACCCATATCTCCAATTGCTCTAAACAGAAGAATTCATTTGAAGACATGCTTGTGAGTGCCGCTGATGCTTACCTGAAATTTACATCTGAAAATCAGGAATTCATGCGCCTCTATTTCTCTTTAGTCTTCACTCCTCATTCCAATAAGGCATACAGCATCGTCAGACAGGAAGCTGAAGCAATCCAGACAATCTTTGAGGACCTTTTTAATAATGAGAACTATTTTCAATCAGAAAAATCTTTTATCGCTGTAAGCTTCATCGGACTACTTAATACCTTTTCCACTTTGATTCTCAACCACTATCTCAACTATTCCAAACAGATATCCAGAAAAATGTTTGAACTCTTTTTATATGGAGCAAGGGGGGCAGAAAAATGAATTCTTCAGAGAGGCTATTTCACTTAGACTACTTACGCACCTTGATTATCCTGCTGGTTGTAGCTTTTCATGTTTCCCTTACATTCATGGCAAAAGCGCCTCAGTGGTGGTATGTCAAAAGCAGCCAAACCAGCATGCTATTAACTCTTTTTGTGGTTATTGCGGATGTTTTTATGATGCCGATACTTTTTTTTATTGCTGGCTATGTCATGGCCCTTAGCCTGATTAATACAGATACTTCCAGTTTCGTAAAAAAAAGATTAAAAAGAATTGGTTTGCCCTGGATAGTGTGCACGCTTACTTTCGCTCCGATACTCTCATTATTTATGGCTCAGCAACTCGGCCACCATACCTCTTACATACAGATGATAAGCAGTCTTTTCTGGACAAAAGGTTATTATTATCAGGGGCCATACTGGTTTCTCGGTATTCTGCTTACTTTTCAGTTAATAACAGCCTTAGCAGACCACTCAGACAAATTCAAATTCTTTATCAGAAGTATTCCAATACATGTGATCCTCATTTCGCTTCTACTGATTCCAACAGCTGGGTATTCTTTAGGATCTTTCTTTTATGGAAATGAAGGATGGCAAAGCATTCTTTATATCTGGTCATTTCAACCATCACGGATTCTTACTTACTTTTGCTATTTCCTGTCGGGTTATGTTCTGAGCGTTAGGAAACTGCCACTTGCAGTCAATTTCGTTAAACCGTTGGTAACCACAATGATATTGGGGATTATTTTCATAATAATAAAAGGCAAATCTGAAAATACCAGTAGTTTTTTAAATTTATTATTTCAGGGGCTCACTTACTCTGGTCTCGCGCTCTCACTAACCTGTTTGCTTTTCAGGTTATCTGAGCGTTTTCTTTCCAAACCGATTAAATTCTTTTCGTTTCTTTCCTGCCACTCTTTTTCTATTTATCTGGTTCACCTTCCCATACAGATTTCTTTTGCCGGGCTGGTAATCAGAAC
>CAYYNL010000128.1:10323-13423 GCA_964472925.1 uncultured Fibrobacter sp.
AGTAGTTACTTTTGCGGATGATTCTTTGGGAGGCATTTCTGAATTACAAGAATATTCTTTCTGAGCCATTTCAGAGGTTGTTTTTTGCGATTCTGAAAGTTTTTTCCTTGCACCAGAAATAGTAAACTTTTCATCATATAGCAAATGCTTTATAATTTTAATAATCTCAATATCTTTTTCCCTGTACGCTCTGTTTCCAGCCCGGTTTTTTTTGGGTCGCAGTTGTGGAAATTCACTTTCCCAGTACCGCAGTACGTGAGGTTCCAGAGAGGTAAAGCGACAAACTTCACTGATTGAGTAGTAAGTTTTTTTGGGTATATCCATACAAGCCCGGTTCCTTGCAGAATTATGTATTCATATTTATCGAAAAAAACAGGCATTAAAACGGAATTTACCAACTATTTATACCACACATACTATCATCAAAGCGGTTAAACAACCGTATCGATTGTTCCTTTTCTTTGAGAAGTCTTAATACCATTCGGTCTTCAACTCCCGCCCCATAAGCTCTTTAGCCATCGACCTGGCATCCTTTCCCTCAAATAACAGTCCATATACAGCAGCGGTAATTGGCATCTCAATTCCCAGTTTTTCGGCAAGCTGATGTACTGAGCGGGTAGTTGCCACACCTTCAGCAACCATAGTCATCTTTGATAAAGCTTCCTGCAGAGTCAATCCGGAAGCAATCAGTTCACCCATTTTACGGTTGCGGCTATGTCTGCTGATACAGGTGGTAATCAAATCTCCTATTCCAGCCAGTCCGGAAAAAGTACTTTCCTGTGCACCCATCTTTCGACCAAGTCGCATCATCTCTGCAATCCCTCTGGTTAAAAGCGCACCCTTGGTATTATCACCACAACCCAGGCCATCACTTATTCCGGCAGCCAGGGCAATAACATTTTTCACACTTCCGGCCAGCTCTACTCCCCTTATGTCATCGTTGGTATAAATACGAAATGTTTCGGTAGAAAAATTTTCCTGAATCTTCAGAGCCAGTTCTCTGTTTTCAGATGCGGCAACGACTGTAGATGGAATGTCTCTGGAAACCTCCTCAGCGTGAGATGGTCCTGATAATACCAGCAATTTATCGGAAGTAATCTGAGGAAGTTCTTCAAGCAGAACATCTGACATTAATTTAAGAGTGTCAGTTTCTATTCCTTTGGCAACAATCACCCATCCCTGGATACTGCTAATCTCTTTAACGGAACATAATTGTGCAACTCGCTTCATAGTCGAACGCATTGACTGAGACGGAACGGCACAGATAATAAATTCACTGTTTTTTATTGCAGCAGTAATATCATTAACGATCTCAACATCATCGGGAATCCGGATTCCAGGCAGCTTTACCGGATGTTCACGCTTCTGTTGTAACATCTCAGCGTCTTTGGGATTAAATTCCCACATGCAAATATGATGACCACGTTTATGCAACAATACAGCAAGAGCTATCGCCCAGCTCCCTGCACCTAAAATTCCTATTCTCACCTTCCCTCCTCTATGACTTCATCATCGGGTATCTCATCAAACTGATGAGCTTCATAATTTTTCTGCTTTTTTATAGGGCGGAATTCCAACGTCAACGGGCACCCTTCAAAATCATAAGCTTCATAGATTTTATTGGACAGAAAACGAATATAACCAGGAGTAATCGCATCAGGGTTTGTAACAAAGAACCTGAACAGAGGATATGGTGCACCAATCTGTCGTGCTCCCAAAAATCGCACAGGATTCTCAGGAATTGCAGGATGAGGGTGAACTCTTATCCAATTAAAAACCTGATTTTCGAATTCTGATGAGGGAACCCGGAATCCCATTTTTTCCTTTATTCTAAAAGCACGCTCTATTACCATGTTAACCCGCTGTCCTGTCAGTGCAGAAATAGAAAGCATGGGGACCCATTTTAATTCCATGAACTCCCTGCGGGTCTCTTCCACAAGCTGATCAAAAGTCCTGTGATCTTTCTCCTTAAGATCCCATTTGTTCCAGCACAACAGCACACCCTTGTGCATCTCAATAACATGTTTTAAAATCCGAAGATCCTGAACCCCAATCTCTCTGGTCACATCAACCATCAATATACAGACATCACATCGCTCTATACTGCCAAGAGCCCGCAGATTGGAGTAATATTCCATATCCTGCTTTACACGAGCACGTTTACGAAGCCCTGCTGTATCTATCAGGGTTACTTTACGGCCATTATATACAAGTTCACTATCGATCGCATCTCTGGTTGTACCCGGTTTATCATCCACTATCATACGATTTTGGCCCAAAAGCTTATTGACCAGAGATGATTTTCCGGCATTTGGACGGCCTATTATCGTTAGTCTTAAATCCGGCTCAGACTCCTCGACAGGCTCTATTGGCTCTCTGGATATTATTTCCAATACCATATCAAGAAGATCTGCCACTCCTTTTCCATGAAGTGCAGAAATGGGATATGGAGTACCTATGCCCAGATTGCGAAATGAGTCCAGATCAAAAATGGCAGAAGATGATTCTGCTTTATTCACCACCAGAATTACCCGGTCAGAAATCCTGCGAAGCTGTTTTGCCACAAGAAGATCCAGATCGGTAGGACCGGTACCTGCATCCACCATAAAAAGCACCACATCGGATTCTTCTATCGCTATATTCACCTGGTTATGAATTGCTTCGGGCAATGCCTCGTGTACATTAGGAATGAGCCCACCAGTGTCAACAATCAGAAACGGTACCCCACCCCATTGAGCAGAATAATAATTTCTATCTCTGGTAACTCCAGCAAAATCATCTACAACCGCAATTCTTTTTCCAATTATCCGATTGAAAAGACTTGACTTGCCTACATTAGGCCTTCCAACAATTGAAACGACCGGTTTAGATAGCACGGCCGAAAACCTCCCGCTTTTAATGATACCAAAAGTTACCTTTTTTTTAAGGTGCTGTCAACATTTAAGTTACGCGGATCAGATCAAGATCTGCTCAACATCTTAGGATTTAAGATCTTAGATTTGAGAAATTAAATTTAAGATAAGGATAAGGTATATAAGAATTTAATCTAAAAACCGCAGTAGATTGACGCGAATAACACGTAATCTATTGCGCATAAAGG
>CAYYNL010000129.1:0-13384 GCA_964472925.1 uncultured Fibrobacter sp.
GGATTAAGTTCACCCAAGTTACATAATGAAATCTTAAAGTCCTCCTTTGGGGATTAAGGGGCAGGTAATCATTCCTGAGAGAAAAATGGTGCAGTTTCAAATGCTGAAATGATATAATGTTTTTGCTTAAACTGTTGAATGATCAGCTTTGTTCGCGGAAACTCTTTATGTTAGATAACCTGAGAATAAAAATCCTATATCAGATTAAGGTATTGGAGTATAAATATCAGGCCTGGATTAAGGTTTTTGAGATATCCAAAGCTTATTCTCAGGAGAAAAAAAAGGCCGATTTAAAGTGGGTTCTGCAAAAGTCCGGGAGACTGGCCTTATATGGTGGATTTCTGATTTTAGGAGCCGGTGCAGTGTGGGGGATATTTAAATTGGTACAGCTAAAGCCCTTTAGTAATCCCGAGGCTGCAATTACTGCCAAAAATCCGGAGCAGAATTTAAAAGAGTTTTCTATTGGGGATTCTCTGTTAAAAAGTATGGTTGAAAAAGGGGATGTTTTACAGAGTGATAATTCTTTTATTCCTTCTACTGAAAAATTCATTAAGGACAGTACAGCTTTGGGTGAGGCTTACAGTTCTTATCCGGTAGATTACTATATAATTCTGGCTAACAAAAAAAATAAAACCATGTATTTATTGCAGAATACCACAGGTAAGTGGAAGGTTCTGTATACTTTTTCCATGGGAATCGGTGCGCAACTTGGCCGTAAGATAACTGCAGGGGACAAGCGCACACCCGAGGGGCTCTATTTCATTGTTGAGCGGAAAGAAAAACGGGAACTGTCCTCCATTTATGGTCCTCTGGCTTATGTTCTGGATTATCCTAACCAACAGGATCGACAGGAAGGTCGCACAGGTCAGGGAATTTGGATTCATGGTACAGACCCGGATTCTTTTCCTGGAGAGACTAAGGGGTGTCTTGAAATTGCCAACGATCAACTTTTGCTTTTAGCATCGTTTTTAAAAGATGGTATCGGAACTCCGGTCCTTATTGTGGGTGAGCCCGAAGCAGATGATCCGCTATTGATACCGGATTTTGAAATGATTCATAAAAACAGGGAAAAAAGGTTTGCTCTGCTCAAACGGTATGAAGAGGAATTCAAGACGTTGTTAGAGAATTGGGAGAAAGCCTGGGAATCGAAGGATATCAACAGATACAAAGAATTCTATGATACCTCCGGATTTAAAAGTCAGGGAGTCGGGTGGAAAAGCTGGGAAGAGCGTAAAATCCGTACCTTTGAAATCTACTCCAATATAGAGATTACTGTCGATAAGGTTCTGGTGATGGATGTTTCTGAGAACTCGGCAACAATAAAATTCCTTCAGATTTTTAAATCTGATAAAAACAAACAGCAAAACGGCAAACAAATGATTTTAGAAAAAACAAATGGTTCATGGAAAATAACCAGGGAAGTGACAATTCCCAAAGAGGAGCTCCTTCTATGATATTTTCACTGTCAAAAAAGAAAGAATTCAAAGATCCTCAGGAACTGGCAGAGGTGCTTGAGAGTCATCTCAATGAGATTCAGGAGTTGGTGAGAAGTGCCCGCAATGAAAAGGCAGAGTTACATTCGCTTATTGGATCGGTTGAGAAGGAACGTTCTCAGATTCAGGAGGAACGGCATTGGGTTAGTGGACTTAAAAACAGCATTGATGATCTTCATCAGGAGTATGATCAGGTAAAGGTCAGGGTAGATCAGGCTGTAGAAGGCACAACCCGGGCAGAGGATCTTTTGCACAAGGCTATTGTTTTTGAGGATCGGGTCTCCAGGATCGAACAGATGGTTCTCAAGATTACCGAAAACGAGAAGTTCATCGATTCTTTGGAAAAACGGGTTGACGAAGTAATTAAAAAATTCGAATCCAGTGGAGGTTCACTGCTTCAGGAGGCTGTCAAAGGAATCTCAGAGATTGAAGAGCGGCAATTTAAAGCGATTGCTGCTATCGACAAGCTCGAGCAGCGCTTGATTTCATTTAACGATATATCATCAAAAACTCAATCAGATATAACTGAAGTAATAAACAATGCAGAGCAGATTCGTAATCGTCTCTCTGAACTGGAAGTTGAGACAGAGCGTTTCAGGGTGATGAAAGAAAAAGTCGACAACCTGAACAGCCTTTCTGAATATGTAAAATCAAAAATCAAAGCTCTGGAAACCCAGCATCTGGTGGTGGAAAAAGCGGTTGAGCAGGCAGGTAAACTCAGTGCTTTAACCTGGAAGACCGATGCCGATCTGAAGCAGCTTCAAAACAAATTTGCATCTTTGGAAAAAACTGAAAAAAATATTTCCAGAATCGAAGCGATGCTCAACCAGAGTCAGGCTTCCATAAATGAAATCAGAAGATTTGAGCAGGTGATGCTGGAAGCCAATCAGAAAATTGAGGAAATTGGTCACATAGACAATGAACTAAAATCAAAACTCGTCGAATTCCAGCGAAGCAGCAAATACATCGATCAGGTAAGCGAAAAGGTTCACGATATAAATAATTTGGCAAAAAACACCGAAGCGATACTCAATACCCTGACCAAACATCAACAGTTGGTGGAAAATACCCGTACTCAGGTTACTGAATATGAAAAGACCGCCGATAAAATCAGGGTGAAAGTTGAGGAAGTAACACAGGAATGGCAAATAATAGATACTTTTAGCCAGAAGATCAAGAATATGGAGCACAATATCGATCTTATAAGCTCCAGAGTGGATTCTGTTGTAGAAAAGGAGAATATCATCGAGAAGTTCGACAAACAGCTTAACGATTTGGGAATGCTGATTGATGATACTTATAAGAAAGAGGAGATGCTGTCTGTACATCGGGGTGAAATCGAAAAAACCAATGAGCAGGTAGATAAATTTTTCCAGAGGGTTGGACTACTGGAAGAAAAAATAGACGATCTGAGCAGACATGAGCAGGAGGTGGAATCTGTAGCTGCAAGTATCGATCAATTGAAGTTATTGTCGGATGATGCCAATGAGAAGATCAGGCAAACTGAGGAAAAGGCCAGAATTATCGGAGAGGTTGAAAGGAAAATTGAAGATCTGGGCAAGATGGTTTCCGAGATCGATGAAAGGGTGGCAGCACAGCTTCAGCGAAAAGCCATGATTGACAAGACAGAGAAAAGGCTCGATCAGCTCAATTATCTGTTGGGTGATATCAACATGAAAATTCAGAGCCTCACTAAGGATCAGAAAGTCGTGGAGGATATCACTGCACAGCTCAATGCTATTTCCATGCAGTCTCTGGAAGCCAAGAATATGATGCTTAGATTGTCTGAAGAGAAACAGAGCCTCCTTAAGGACGAAGAGAAAATCGTGAATATGCAAAAAGAACTGGAAGATCTGTTAAGTGCCGGCCGCAAGAATATGGATGTTTTCCTTGGCGAGGTTACCGGTATGGATAAAAATGTAAATCAGCACTACCAGAAATTCCAAACTGTTATAGACAATATTCAAGGTTCTCTTAAAAGTATCGAATCACATCGGGCAGATATCGACAGAGCCCAGAAGCAGCTTGCATCTGTGGAAAAATTAATGGAAAACCTCAAAGCCGAAATGGATCAGATAAATCGCAGGACCAGCAAGATCGAAGCTATCGATTCCCGAATAGCCAATATCGATACCGTGGTTTCCGATATGGAAATCCGCATCGAATCGATTGATAAGGGACGGGATCTGGTCAATTCGGCGCAGAAGAAAATTGACAGCCTCACAGGAATAATCGATCGTGCTTCAATGCAGATAGACACCATTAACAGCAAGGCCAAAGAGATCGAAAAGATTGGAAATCAGGTTGAAGACATGACCAGGATGACCGATTCGGTAGAAAAAAGAATACGGGAACTTGCCAAAGAGAAACAGCTCATTAAAGAGGCTGAAAACCGCATAAGCAGCTTGAATCTCCTTTTGGAGGACATAAGGGCCTCTATGAACAATTTAAAGACGGAGGAACAGCGTATTCAGACTGCTGTGGAAAAAACCTCTGAGCTGAGGTTCTTGCTGGGTGAGGTGGAAACCAAGCTCAATGTATTTCGGCAGGAAAAGGAAAGACTGGCAGGAGTATAGCCAGTCACTAAATCTGCAGAAACCGCCCATAACAAAAGGCGGTTTCTGTCTCTACTGCTTTTTTTTGGGATAAAACAGGACTGCAAATCACAATTCAATCCTGAAAAAATTCCAAAATTGTAGCATTAAATCCCGATAGAAAAATTCCAAATCACATATTCTAAAAGATACATCTACAGCTCCGGATTTCCACTTTTCCTGTTTTTTTCTCCTGCTTATGATTTCGAATTTTCTAATTTTGTTCCTGTTTCGAATTTTGTAATTTGTTTTATATTTTTAAAAAATTGTGATTTGAAATTTCATATATTATTAAGTAGCTGCGTAGTTTCGCTTAATTATGAACATAAGGTATGGCAAATCAAACTTGTCCCTTTTAATGCTTTAAGTTATTTTGCTCCAAGAAATATTATCAGAATTATAGAAAAACAATACTGCATGAAGGGTTAATTCAGGTGAAAAAGTTTTATGCCTGTACTTATCCTCTTTTTCTTATCCTGCTATTTCTGTGGCAGCAGATTGCTATTGCTCAATTTACTGATGAAGAATCGGAGTTTTATATTCAGAAAGGAATAATTCCTTTTATTGATCAGCAGCAGGATGGAGATTATCCCAAAGGAATTTATCTGGTCCCTCATGATCTGACAGTCGATTCCGGCAAGGTTATGACCATTATGCCCGGTTCCACCATACTATTTAAAAAAGATACTAAAATAATAGTCAAAGGGAAGCTGGTTCTCAAGGGGAACGAAAACCAGAGAATCATGTTACGTAAACTTGATAATGACCTGTATTATAATCCATTTCCACCAGACATAGAAATCCCATGGGATGGGATTTATGTTCAGGATGGTGGCGAACTTGAAGCAAGGTACACGCACGTATGTGACAGTAAGTATGGTCTGTCTGCAACCCGAAATGCTTCAATTTTCCTTCTGGATTCAGTGCTCTTTCTTAATAACAAGTATCAAAATGCAACTTTGGGAAGTAAAACTCTCTCTTTTGAGGATAACAAGCTTTGCTTTTATAATCTGTCAGAGAATAAACCTGAGCCGCTTCCCATGGTTTATATAGATACGGTAAAATTGCCTCAATACATAATGACTCCCTCATCAACTGTACAGCCGCAATCAACCATTGAAATTGAAAAAAAGAAGGCTGTATCAGAACGGAAGTTACATCTGAGGGTGACATCGGGGACCATCGCCCTGGTTGGAATTATTATGGGTGCAGGAAGCTATTATGTAAATGATACATATTATAAGAAATATGATAAAATGAGAACGCCTGGTATTTCCAATCCGGAAGAAGTAGGTAAGTATGAGACTTTTGCAAAGATCGGATTGGCCGGTACAATCTCTGGTGCGGTATTGACCGCTATTGGATTGTCCGGGTTGACACTTACGTTTTTGTTTTGATGGGTTCCAAAAATTTGCCCCCTAATCCTGCAAAGGGGGATTGAGGAAGCTTTACTATCAGACAACACACCATACACTATGCGGGGGAGTAATAATGAGAAGCATCTTACGGATCACCCGGTTAAAAACTGCTTATCTATTTTTAAGCGCATTACTGACTGCAGTATTTTTATTTTGTAACCAGGTCTACGATAATCCGGTTTCTTCAAAATATGATGGCGATTATAAATGCAGTATCAACTGGAACGGGATAGATACAGAAACTATAGAAATACTAAAACCATATTCGATTACTATTAACGATGCTGGGAAAGATAAATATTATCAATTTGAAATTATCACAGAGCCACCAATTCTTTTCAAAACTGAAATAGATCAGGAAAATAACACAAGACTGATATTTCTGGAACCATACTCAGGTAAACTTTCTGTGGTGGCAACTCGTCCCAACCTTAAAAAAGATATCTATGGAATAAACTTTTCCGTTAAAAATCCTTATATAATTTGCGGTGATACAGTGACGGGGAAAAATGTCCCGGCAAAATTATATGTAAGCCGCAAGGATTCAAAAAAAATCGATTCATCTCTGACGGTAGTCTGGGAGATCTTTCCGGTGTCTTTTGACACTCTGTCAGCTACTGAGCAATTCTTTTTGAATCGTGGCGATAGCGATACGGTAAAAGTAAACGCCACGATCTGCAACAAAAATGGAAACTACCGGCTTGACTCATTTATGGTAAGATTTAAGGGTGAGGCACCAGTGATAGTGTCTGCATTTTTGCGTGATTCGCTTCGCCTGGGAGAAGCGCCGCTGATTGATGTCGATTTTAGTGATGATGATACAGGTACGGTCTTTTTCACCGTATATTCCACTTCACACAACCAGTTACTTACCTCCTCACCACAAAGTGCAAGTGGAAATCGTTTTACTATTATCTGTGATATACCAATTTCCGATACAACTACAACATCTTTAAGTATCGTGGCCACAGATCAGAGCGGGTTGATTTCACTTCCCAAAATCATAACCGATCAGAAAATTCTTTTTACCATCCCAGAAGTGCAGATTATTAGTACTTCTGATACCCTATATTTACCATATGGTGGGAGTCCACACTTTGTAGCATCAGGTGAAGCAGATTCGTTTTTATGGGTTGTCGATAATAATGCGATGATTAAAGGTACAAAAGAAAATACGATTGAACTGAGTCCCATAATGGATACATTGTGGCACAGAATCTGTGTGACCGGTATAAACAACTCTTTTATTAAAGGTAATACCGATACGTTAATTTATAAAGCCAAGAACTCAAAATACGCACTTGAAGAGCTGACATCCTTTCCTTCAGAGATAAGGATCAGGAAATGGTATTCCTGGGAAGTGCGTATGGTGGATGCTTTAAAGATGGTTGTAGGTTCGGATAGTGTAAGATATATTTGGACCTATCCAGAGAATTTCAAAGATTCATTGAGTGAGGACAGCTCTGCTCTCTATCTGTTTTTTGAAGATAGTGTCAAGAGCTTTTCGATAGAGGTCAAGGCATACGTAGTCAATGATTCTACTATCATGGATTCTACTTTGTCTTTGATCCGGAATGTGAAAACCAGAGTCTATCAGCCGGAATGCCATTTCGAATTAGAAAAGGACAGCACATTGAAACTGAATGATAGTATGGATTTCAGGGTTACAGTGCGCTCACCTGATCCAGGCGATGCCCGGATCGATAAGGTATTCTATAAGGTGGTATTGCCTGATACAACTATTATCGAAAGCAGGGGTGCAGATGAGCTGTGGGGCTACCGTTTCAGGGATAAGGGAATACATTATTTGATCACCTGGGCTACTGATTCTTATGGGGTAAACTCAAATTTTGATACTTTGAAAATCGAGGTTATCACAGATAAACCTGCTTTTAATCCGGCAACTCTGAAAAAGACGGTGTACGCAAAGGATACTGTGCGTCTGACAGCTTCCCTTGACCCACATCCTCACAAAATCAGCAGATTTTTCTGGTATTTTGACAAAGACACAATTGTTGATCAGGAAACTGACACCAATTTTATAGAAAGGGTATTTGAAGATACAGGGACTTTTACCATAAAGGTGAATTGTGTAAATGTTCAAAATGAATATGCTGTCAAACCTCAGGAAATCCTTGTAACTGTTCTATCCAATAATCCTGTTATAAAAGAGGTAATAAAACCTGCAGCAATATATATAAATGATAATTGTACATTCAGAGTGATTGCAGAAGATGTGGGCAAGAACAAGGGGATATTGCAGTATTTATACTCTACTGATGGTAAAAATTATACTGCTATGACTGACAGCATGTTAAACCTGTCATACAGTACTTCCGGCTGGAAACAGATTTATTTCAAAGTTGTTGACAGTCTCAATTTGCAGAGTCAGTCTTACCTTGATTCGGTTCTGGTAAGATCAGCCGTCCCTGTGATAGACAGTGTACTTCTTCAACATTCAGAAAGTGCTCTTTATGTAAATGATAGTTTCAATCTGGTTGTATATGCCAGTGATACTAATGGAACCGTTAACCAGGTATATGTAAGTTGGGATGGTGACAGCAAAGCAGAGGATAGTTGTGTTTTGACTATACAGAAAAAAGAGTGTACGACCCGTTTCAGTCATATTTTTGACACCAGCTTCGCAGGAGAAAAAACAATCAGAGTGTGGGTTATTGATGATGATGGTCAGAGTTCACTGGTTTACGGTAAGAAAGTAATTGTGAATAAAGGTGCTCCGGAGATAAATGGAATTTTGCCTTGTGAAGTTTGGGTAAATGATTACAACAAATTAACACTGAAATCAACAGAAGTAAATGGATCAATAATCAAGCGATGGATAGATTGGGATGCAAACGGAGTCTGGGATGACAGCTCAACTGTTACGGATATATTTTTCTTTTTATGGGATACTACCTTTGGAGACAAAATCGTTACAATTAAAACCAAAGTAATGGATGATGATTTTATAGTCACATCCAAGGCCTGCAGTATACTTGTAAAGATGGGCAGACCAGTTCTCTCTGGTGCAAACTTTGGAGATTCTATTCAGTGGAAACAGGCCGCAAATGGAGGCGATTTGGACACAATGTTCTTTATCGGAAAAAACGGTAAGGATGTACCTGTTATGATTGATACTTCAGATAACGGAAGAGTCGTAGAATTTTTCTGGGACTTGGATTTAGATGGTATCGTTAATGCAGGACCAACAAACTGTCCTATATGGATTGCTAACAGTCTTATGTGGAATGATTCAAGAAAAATACGAGTTTGGGGAAAAGATGATGATAGCATTACATCAATGCCTCTGACATTTGTCGTTTTTCCTGATGCACCACCTCCAGAACCGGTAACTTCTTTCGAGAGATTGGACAGCCTCAAAATTAAACTTGTCTGGATGAATGAGGACGTAAAGGATAAGCAGAATACACAATATACCATTTTATTAGGAAAGACACCGGATAGCTGTACAGACATGTTAATTGATTATACAAAAGGAAATTCAACCCTTTTTGGTAGAGAGGGTGGGTGGTATACCTATACGTTTAAACCATTAGATAAAGGGTACGATACTACATTCTTTTTTGTGGTTATTGCTAAGGATGAAAGAAATTCAATCAGCAAAAGCAGTGGAGGTAAAGGTACAACGGTAATATATTCCAGTACACTGAGTAATTGACACTGGGAGTTTGAAGTTTCTCATTACATATGATATTCGAAAATGATCATATCAGTAAAAGAGGCCACGGCAGTCAAGCCGTGGTAAATGCAACAGGCAAGGGGAATCTCATGTTATGTATCAAAAGGATCACCCGGTTAAAAACTGCTTATCTATTTTTAAGCGCATTACTGACTGCAGTATTTTTATTTTGTAACCAGGTCTACGATAATCCGGTTTCTTCAAAATATGATGGCGATTATAAATGCAGTATCAACTGGAACGGGATAGATACAGAAACTATAGAAATACTAAAACCATATTCGATTACTATTAACGATGCTGGGAAAGATAAATATTATCAATTTGAAATTATCACAGAGCCACCAATTCTTTTCAAAACTGAAATAGATCAGGAAAATAACACAAGACTGATATTTCTGGAACCATACTCAGGTAAACTTTCTGTGGTGGCAACTCGTCCCAACCTTAAAAAAGATATCTATGGAATAAACTTTTCCGTTAAAAATCCTTATATAATTTGCGGTGATACAGTGACGGGGAAAAATGTCCCGGCAAAATTATATGTAAGCCGCAAGGATTCAAAAAAAATCGATTCATCTCTGACGGTAGTCTGGGAGATCTTTCCGGTGTCTTTTGACACTCTGTCAGCTACTGAGCAATTCTTTTTGAATCGTGGCGATAGCGATACGGTAAAAGTAAACGCCACGATCTGCAACAAAAATGGAAACTACCGGCTTGACTCATTTATGGTAAGATTTAAGGGTGAGGCACCAGTGATAGTGTCTGCATTTTTGCGTGATTCGCTTCGCCTGGGAGAAGCGCCGCTGATTGATGTCGATTTTAGTGATGATGATACAGGTACGGTCTTTTTCACCGTATATTCCACTTCACACAACCAGTTACTTACCTCCTCACCACAAAGTGCAAGTGGAAATCGTTTTACTATTATCTGTGATATACCAATTTCCGATACAACTACAACATCTTTAAGTATCGTGGCCACAGATCAGAGCGGGTTGATTTCACTTCCCAAAATCATAACCGATCAGAAAATTCTTTTTACCATCCCAGAAGTGCAGATTATTAGTACTTCTGATACCCTATATTTACCATATGGTGGGAGTCCACACTTTGTAGCATCAGGTGAAGCAGATTCGTTTTTATGGGTTGTCGATAATAATGCGATGATTAAAGGTACAAAAGAAAATACGATTGAACTGAGTCCCATAATGGATACATTGTGGCACAGAATCTGTGTGACCGGTATAAACAACTCTTTTATTAAAGGTAATACCGATACGTTAATTTATAAAGCCAAGAACTCAAAATACGCACTTGAAGAGCTGACATCCTTTCCTTCAGAGATAAGGATCAGGAAATGGTATTCCTGGGAAGTGCGTATGGTGGATGCTTTAAAGATGGTTGTAGGTTCGGATAGTGTAAGATATATTTGGACCTATCCAGAGAATTTCAAAGATTCATTGAGTGAGGACAGCTCTGCTCTCTATCTGTTTTTTGAAGATAGTGTCAAGAGCTTTTCGATAGAGGTCAAGGCATACGTAGTCAATGATTCTACTATCATGGATTCTACTTTGTCTTTGATCCGGAATGTGAAAACCAGAGTCTATCAGCCGGAATGCCATTTCGAATTAGAAAAGGACAGCACATTGAAACTGAATGATAGTATGGATTTCAGGGTTACAGTGCGCTCACCTGATCCAGGCGATGCCCGGATCGATAAGGTATTCTATAAGGTGGTATTGCCTGATACAACTATTATCGAAAGCAGGGGTGCAGATGAGCTGTGGGGCTACCGTTTCAGGGATAAGGGAATACATTATTTGATCACCTGGGCTACTGATTCTTATGGGGTAAACTCAAATTTTGATACTTTGAAAATCGAGGTTATCACAGATAAACCTGCTTTTAATCCG
Organism: uncultured Fibrobacter sp.; assembly: GCA_964472925.1. Classification (GTDB taxonomy): domain Bacteria; phylum Fibrobacterota; class Chitinivibrionia; order Chitinivibrionales; family Chitinispirillaceae; genus JAAYPC01. Next base: position 11,122 of record CAYYNL010000129.1, read on the forward strand.
GCAACTCTGAAAAAGACGGTGTACGCAAAGGATACTGTGCGTCTGACAGCTTCCCTTGACCCACATCCTCACAAAATCAGCAGATTTTTCTGGTATTTTGACAAAGACACAATTGTTGATCAGGAAACTGACACCAATTTTATAGAAAGGGTATTTGAAGATACAGGGACTTTTACCATAAAGGTGAATTGTGTAAATGTTCAAAATGAATATGCTGTCAAACCTCAGGAAATCCTTGTAACTGTTCTATCCAATAATCCTGTTATAAAAGAGGTAATAAAACCTGCAGCAATATATATAAATGATAATTGTACATTCAGAGTGATTGCAGAAGATGTGGGCAAGAACAAGGGGATATTGCAGTATTTATACTCTACTGATGGTAAAAATTATACTGCTATGACTGACAGCATGTTAAACCTGTCATACAGTACTTCCGGCTGGAAACAGATTTATTTCAAAGTTGTTGACAGTCTCAATTTGCAGAGTCAGTCTTACCTTGATTCGGTTCTGGTAAGATCAGCCGTCCCTGTGATAGACAGTGTACTTCTTCAACATTCAGAAAGTGCTCTTTATGTAAATGATAGTTTCAATCTGGTTGTATATGCCAGTGATACTAATGGAACCGTTAACCAGGTATATGTAAGTTGGGATGGTGACAGCAAAGCAGAGGATAGTTGTGTTTTGACTATACAGAAAAAAGAGTGTACGACCCGTTTCAGTCATATTTTTGACACCAGCTTCGCAGGAGAAAAAACAATCAGAGTGTGGGTTATTGATGATGATGGTCAGAGTTCACTGGTTTACGGTAAGAAAGTAATTGTGAATAAAGGTGCTCCGGAGATAAATGGAATTTTGCCTTGTGAAGTTTGGGTAAATGATTACAACAAATTAACACTGAAATCAACAGAAGTAAATGGATCAATAATCAAGCGATGGATAGATTGGGATGCAAACGGAGTCTGGGATGACAGCTCAACTGTTACGGATATATTTTTCTTTTTATGGGATACTACCTTTGGAGACAAAATCGTTACAATTAAAACCAAAGTAATGGATGATGATTTTATAGTCACATCCAAGGCCTGCAGTATACTTGTAAAGATGGGCAGACCAGTTCTCTCTGGTGCAAACTTTGGAGATTCTATTCAGTGGAAACAGGCCGCAAATGGAGGCGATTTGGACACAATGTTCTTTATCGGAAAAAACGGTAAGGATGTACCTGTTATGATTGATACTTCAGATAACGGAAGAGTCGTAGAATTTTTCTGGGACTTGGATTTAGATGGTATCGTTAATGCAGGACCAACAAACTGTCCTATATGGATTGCTAACAGTCTTATGTGGAATGATTCAAGAAAAATACGAGTTTGGGGAAAAGATGATGATAGCATTACATCAATGCCTCTGACATTTGTCGTTTTTCCTGATGCACCACCTCCAGAACCGGTAACTTCTTTCGAGAGATTGGACAGCCTCAAAATTAAACTTGTCTGGATGAATGAGGACGTAAAGGATAAGCAGAATACACAATATACCATTTTATTAGGAAAGACACCGGATAGCTGTACAGACACTTTAATCGGATTCACCAAGGGAAGTTCAAAGCATTTTACAAAAAATGGTGATTTTTATTCATATACCTTTAAACCTATAGATAAGGGATACAACTCCATATTTTATTTTTTATTAATTGCCAAGGACGAAAGGAATTCAATAAGTGTGAGCACAGGTGGTAAGGGAGCAATGGTGATATACCCCAATTGATGGAAAGAAAGAATAATACCTGGACTTTATATCGTTTTGCATCATATAAATGAAGTGAATTACTCGGATCTGACACAATAATTTAAAGAAAGAGGCCACGGCAGTCAAGCCGTGGTAAATCTCTACTCATCACAATAAAAGCCATTACTCTTTAGCATCTCCTCTATTTCGGTGTTTACTTCCTGATTCCAGTTCCTGTACCCGCAGATTATACTCTCAAGTTTCATTTCTCTGGTGGAAAGAAGAGATCGGATCACGCCTTTGAGAAAGTTTATTTCACTCTTTAACTGTTTCAGGTCAGAGATCTGATCTATATCGGGTTTGATGCGCTCAAAAAACTCGGTTTCTGCTCTTTTGGCTTCGGTCAACCATTCTTTGACATCTTCCCAGCTCTTACTTTCCTTGATAGATTCCCGGACTGCTTCTGCAAGAGGAGTATCAGAATATTCTGAATCGATTACCTGTTTGAGCGTCTGGTTATACCTTACCCAGAGCC
>CAYYNL010000130.1:0-13267 GCA_964472925.1 uncultured Fibrobacter sp.
TTTATCTTTTCTACCCACGATGCAAATGTGCTCAAATATGCCCGTAAGGTCATAAAAATCAAAGATGGCCTTATTGTGGAGGAGTAAATCATGAATCTCATTATAAAAATATCCTGGCGCAATATTATGCGTCACAGAGGCAAAAGTATAGTCATCGGGGTAATCCTTTTCCTTGGTGCACTTCTTATGACCTTGGGTAATGGAGTTATTTCCGGCATGGACAGAGGCATGCAGAAAAATATTGTGGAAGGGTTTACAGGAGATGCACTGATTATTTCAGAAAAACAGGAATCGGATGACGTTTTACTTGAAATGATGGGGAAAGCGGTCGCTCCCATCGAAAATTTCAAACAGATCGATTCTGCACTTGCAAAACTGCAATATATAAAAAAGCGACTACCTGTCGGTAAGAATTTCGCGGTGGCACTTAATTCTGAAGGAGCAATAGCAGATGGGATATTTGTCCTTGGAGTGGATTACAGGCAGTACCGGGATTTCTTTGGGGATAATCTCAAAATTATCGAGGGCAATTTTCCAGATAAGATTAATGAACCATTTGCATTAATCCCTACAGGATGGCGGAAACAGTATGGGGAATATTACAGTGTCATTCTTACCCCTGAGAATTGTAAACCAGACACATCCACTTTAGGAAAAGAGATACTTGAGCGGATCAATGACATGCAGATTCATCATGACATTGTATATATGGGGATGAATACCGAAAACACCACAACCGACATAAGGGTGCCGGTCAATGCTATTGTAAAATACCGCTCTCTAAATACAATCTGGGGAATGTTTCCGATTCTTGATATCGAATCCTACAGGGAGTGTCAGGGCTATTTCAGTGCAAAAGATAAGGTCGCAGATATTAAGAAAGAGGATGAATTACTCCTGTCTGCATCATCAAAATCCATAGATGACATGTTCAGTGGTGAAGACATGTTCAAAACAGAGGACAATGTCAGGGATGCTATCACACTTACAGAAGGAAGCCTTGCTTCTGTGAAACAGGAGCGTACAGAAGAGATCGATTTGAATGATGGTGCTTTCAATATGATACTGCTTCGGTTTGCCGATAAGGCCAACCTTGAACAGACAGTAAAAACATTAAACAAGGATTTGTCAGAACTTAATCTGGGGGTAAGGGTAATTACCTGGAAAAAAGCTGCCGGAATAATAGGATCGATGGCTGTGCTTATAAAGACATCACTGTTTGTGTTTGTAATGTTTCTGTTTTTTGTGGCCATCATTATTATTGTCAATACGCTGTCAATGGCAGCTCTGGAGAGAACCAGTGAGATTGGTATGATGCGTGCGGTGGGTGCCAGAAAAAGTTTCATACGGCTGATGTTTCTGGGTGAAACTACTGTACTCTCAGCAGTTTTTGGTGGTGCTGGAATCGTTCTGGGTATCATAATTGTAAACATAGTCGCGGCATTTAACATCTCTACTAATAATGATATGGTGCAACTGCTGTTTGGCGGTGATACATTCAAGCCGTTTCTCTCTTTGTTTGATGTAGGACTTGCACTGATCCAGCTTGTAATTGTAACGCTTATCGCAGTCATATATCCTATCCGCTTAGCAAGCAATATTAAGCCGCTGGATGCCATTTCGAGGGAATAGGAGCAGATATGCAACAGATAATAAGTATAAGTTTAAGAAATCTTGTCCGCCAGAAGCGTAGAAATTTACTGCTGGGTGTGGCCATTGCTTTTGGAACAATGGTACTTGTTCTGGCCAATGCGTTTTCTCATGGCATTTCAAAAGTGTTATTGGAAAGAATTGTAAGATACACTAACGGGCATGTCGCTATCTCTTATGTACGAAACGGAAATGTGATGTCCCAGGTTTTCCACGATGATATGAAAATCCGTGACGCGGTCAAGGCTGCCGCACCATCAGATGCCAGCGTTGAAGAGGCTGTAGGAGTTTACGGCAGGGCTATTGGCAACGGTGTAGCAGATAATGTGTATCTTGTCGGGATAGACCTGTTTTCAGAAATTTCAGAAAAAGAAGCAAAGGAGTATGAGTCCAATTTCAAAATGCTTGAGGGATCTTTTGACAGACTTAAAGATACTGCTGTCGTGGGCTATCCTGTTATTTTGTCAAAGCAAAAAGCAGATTATCTGAAGATCAAAATGGGCGATGTTTTGAGGGTACGTTTTAATACTGTGAGAAATCAGGCCAGCAGCGCCCAGCTTACGATTGTCGGAATTTTCAAACCATCAAATGTGTTTATGTCAATGCCGATCTTTCTCAATCTTCAGCATGCACGTTTCCTTGCCGGATATGGGCCACACGACATCGCATCTGTACAGGTTAATATGGAAAATCCTCAGCTTAGTGCAAAAAAAGTGGCTAATGATATCCATGAAAGACTAAAACCTGGTCTGGCTGTGATACCGGGAAGGGGTGAAAATAATGGGTATACAGCAGATATGCTGACCCTTGGTTTTCGTACCGATTCAGTATCTTTATCTGTAATGAGAAAAAATATTTCAATAGAAAATGGGGACAGCGCATCCGCATTTGTATATAACGGAGTAATTCTGTCTCACTTACTGGCAAAGCAGAGCAACTGGAAAAAGGGCGATACAATACGTTTCAGTTGGACCGGCAGATACGAAACAACCGGCAATTATGCCAGATTTATTGTTACAGCAGTTGCCGACAGTGCATCGCCTCTTCCCCCGAAAAGCCTTCTTGTCAATGAGAGGGATTTTTACCGCGCATATTACAACCCAATGCCTTTAGTGCCTGACTCGACCTGGCTAAAGAATTTACCTGATTCCATTCATCCTCTTTATGCCGCCCTGGCACCGGAATATATGCTGATGAAAAGGTGTAATACAACTAATGAATACACGAAAATTTACAAGGAGATGGGGCGTGCAAAGTATAAAGGAATTATGGTCAGTGTACAATCGATGTATGAGACCGCTTCAGCGGTTTTGAATGTTGAATTTGCACTTAATCTTATTACGATTGTTGCAGGGCTGGTACTCTTTTGTATTATTCTTATTGGTGTGGTTAACACGCTTCGAATGACCATAAGAGAGCGGACCCGCGAGATTGGTACAATGCGGGCAATAGGGATGCAGAAGAAAGATGTCCTTTCGATGTTTCTTCTGGAAACCGGTTTTCTGACTTTTTTCGCCTCTGTCGCGGGGGTGGTTCTGGCGTTTCTGGTTATGCATGGTCTTTCTTCCATGACAATCGATGCGGGTGACAATCCCATGGGAATGCTGTTAGTTGAAGGACATCTTTACTTTGCTCCCACACTGGCGGCTACTGTTTCCTATATAGTGTTTATCATTGGAATTACAGTTTTTACTGCATTTTTTCCGGCAAGGCGTGCGGCCACCATGATTGTATCTGATGCTTTACGGCACGTCGAATAACAAAGAAAAGGAAAACAGAATGAAAAAGATCGTTTTTGGATGTCTTATTTTTACGGCAATTAACGCAGGGGCTGTTTCAGTAGATTCACTGCTTGGCGAAGTAGAAAAAAAGACTGAAATCACCACCGATGCCCAGGCAACTGTGAATCTTACTCAACAGAAAAGCGGACAGGGCACAAAAAACATAGAGATGGTCTGGTACAGGCGGGATTCCGATGATGCATTTATGATCGTAATGATTGCTCCGGAATCGGAGAAAGGAAACGGTTATCTTCGTATGGGAGAGAACTTCTGGATGTATCGTAAAAACACCAGGACTTTCCAGCATATTAATCGTGACGAAAATATCGGTGGCTCTGATGCCCAGGCCGATGACTTCGAAAAACGTAAACTAACAGAACTGTATGCGCCTGTTAAAGATAAAGATGGAAAAGAGATCCTTTCTGAGGAAATGCTGGGAAATATCCCGGTTTACCGGTTTGAAGTCCAAGCGAAAGTAAATGATGTCGATTACCCCAAAAAGATTTATTGGATCCGTAAAGATAACAGCCTTGTATTAAAAGAGCAGTCTTTTGCTCTGTCGGGTGCCCTTATGCAGACCGCTTATTATTTAAAGTATAATCTGGTGGAAAAGAGTTTTGTTCCCGTCAAAATGATGTTTGTGGATGAGTTCGAGAAGGGTAATAAGACCATAGTGGAAATTTCCGGTATCTCCACCAAGGCACTTGATGACAAGCTGTTTACCAAAGCATATCTTGAAAACCTGAGTAAATAAAATCCCCGCTGGTAAATAAAAAATGAAAAACAAAGACCTGCTTTTATTATTACTGATGTTCTGTAAATCGGTTGTTGCACAGTTGGATGGAGTTGATGAGAATTCTTTGTTCAGTGATACCGCGATGATTGTAGTGCATGATACGAACTCGGTACCTGAAGAAAAAACAAGTGTGGCTGAAAAGCTGCGCACGAGTATTGGTGGAGAGATCACAGGGGCTTCAGAAATCGTGGCAACACGAAAATTTACCGATGAACCGGAGCTTAACAACACTTATATGCTCAACCGTCTGGTAGGTTCGGTAACCCTCGATTCCCGTCTTCAGAATGACACCAAAGTATTCGGCAATCTTGAAGTAAATTATTTTCCGGGGTTCGACACTTCAAATGTCATGTATCAGGCTTCGGGAATAAAGGATAACTACTCGCTATACCTACGAGAGCTTTTTATGGATTTCAACTTTAACCGCAACATCTATTTCAGAATCGGAAAACAGGTATTACAATGGGGAAGATGCTATTTCTGGAATCCAACCGACCTTATTAATGTGGAAAGAAACAGCTTTGTGGAGAAGATAGGTTCCCGTGAGGGAGTATATGGCGCCAGGCTCCATGTACCTTTTGGGACAATTGCAAATCTCTATTCGTTTATCAACATACAATCAGTTAACCGTATCGACAGCATCTCCGGAGCAGTCAAATTCGAATATCTTCTGGGAAGAAGCGAGATGGCACTTTCTGTCTGGGGAAAAAGAGGGAAGCCGGTGGTATTGGGATATGATATTTCATCGCGGGTATGGGATCTGGATGTCAAGGGTGAGATCAGCCTTACAACCGGTGGAGATTTTCAGGCGAGTATAAGACAGCGGGACAGTTCTTTATTTGTGGAAACAATAAACAGTGGAGTTACACCACGTTTAAGTCTTTCTGTAGGCAGATCATTTGGCTTTATGGGTTTCCCCAATGCTCTGATGATCAATCTGGAGGGATATTATAATGGTGGAGGTTACAAGGGAAACATGTTCAGGGATACTTCCAGATATGTGATATATGCTGCCCCCTTCAAATCGTTGCCTTATGAAAAGAGGCCCAGGGCTACAAAGACAGAAGTACTTCTTGAGGGTAATCTGTATGAACCCAACTATCATTCCCGATATTATATGGCATTGTTTATAAATATCAGCCGCTTATTTTTGAGCGGGCTCACCTGCGATTTTGCTGGAATTGTCAACATCGAACAAGCTTCATCGATACTTACCGGTACATTTGCCTACACCATGCTTAACAATGTGACAATAAGTTCTACATTGACCGGTTATATTGGAGAAAAGAATACGGAGTATACGCTGTTTGATCAGTTATTTGGGGTGAGGGTTTTGGCGAGCGTGAGTTTTTGACGGGCGGCAGCTGTTTGCATCAAAATTTAGGCTTTCTGTTATTTAAATTAAATATTATCATTTTTGTTTATTCGTTTATTTGAGCATCCTTGTAATAGGTATTTCTATCATATTTATAAGTTTATGGAACAGGAATCCTCAAGTATTATGGTTCGCTGCTTTTCCATAACAGAAGAGTGTCTTTTCCACCGGTTTCCTGTTTACTACCAGCCAAAGCTTCTTCACTCAGAAGCTGTGTGATCTCTTCGAGTACTTTACTATAAGAATTAATTTTGTCGTATTCCTGGTCAAAAGCCGTGTGTACTGCCTGGCTGTAACTCATGCCTTGGATCCAATTACGCAAAAAAAAGATCGGTGAAAACATTGCAAAGGAGTTTAGCTCATTGGCCCCGTTTACTGCGGTTATGCCAGCCCGCTCCCATGTTTCAATCATGTGAGAACCGTAACAGCAGGTCTGGTATAGCGAGCGGGGGCAGACCGAACGCTTTTCAATGCTGTCGACAAATGCATTTAGGTTGCAGGATTGATCAGAGAACCAAACTGATGCTTCACCGTTAAAAATACTCAGTCCTCCATGCAGATTAAATATCATATCTACTGTATAACCACTTTTGCACAGCATGGTAAGGGAATCTAGCACCACCATTGCGGTTGCGCCATTATCGGTGAGAGAGACGATCTTGGAATAGAAGGGCTGGGCTGTTTTGGTCAATTCATCAATCTGCCAATCCTCACCGAACTGATCGATGACTTCATCAAGGGTGAGGCTGTCAGGAATATCCTGGGGACGTATTTCAAAAACATCGGCTAAAATATTTTTAATCTCCGTGTGGAAATAAGTATATCCAGAAGACATCAAGGGATCTATGGAATTATTGTTCTCGACAACTATCAGAAGCGCTTCCCGTCCTGTTTTGGTATAAGAAGGGGATGCAGGATTTTCATTGTTACAACCGAAAATTACGGAAAAAACCAATACATTTACCAATATCAAAAAAGATTTTTGTCCCATATACCGAATGCTCCATTCTGTGATGATTTATATCTGATCAAAATATATCTCGTTATCAAGAAATGGTAATATCTGAACAAAATAGATAGCGGTTACCCAAAAAGATGAAATGACACTATGGAGTGATTGTCATTGGCAGGCTGATAAAAATGATAATCAAGGCAGTGTGTTTCAGGAAATTTTGCTGATAATATTTATAATTGAAAGTAAAAAAGTTTTCAACTGTCGATACTTCGTTTAGGTATTTTTTTCAGATTTGGTGTTATTACGTTATTATTGTCATCGGATAGCTGATCAGGTAATAGTAGGAAAAATCATTACCATTATACCAGCTCTCATTCCTGGAGGTCTTTTTTAATTTTGTCATATTCTTCTTTGTTTATTTCTCCGCGGGCATATCTTTTCTTCAGTATGTCCAATGCTGTCTCATGTTTCAGAGCAGTTGGGATGAGCTCACTACTTCGATTTTGAATGGTTTTGAAAAGCCATATCAAAATGGTAATAGTAAGAACAGTCCAGAAAATCATCATGAGAAATCCGCCTCCCCACCATGAATGGTCAAATCCGCACATTTTTGATCTCCACTATTTAATTTCCAGAAAAGATATATTGTATGTGACACTTGTCAGGTATAAATGCAAAAATAAAACCAGAATTCAATAATGGTCGGCAGTGGAGTAATCTTGTCAGGGAAAGAGCCAAAGGCAAAAGCGATATTGTATATAAACGAGTGCTGCATTAATGAGGCTGTATCTGGGTAACCCCTTTGCCATAAAAAGGACGAGATATTTATTATTCAAGGAAGAGTCTTTTGAGATGAAAGTAAAAAAATCAGATATTGACATCAATTTTTGCTAATACTATTTTAGAGTTTCATTTTTGCGAGAGTAGCTCAGTGGTAGAGCTCCACCTTGCCAAGGTGGCTGTCGCGAGTTCAAATCTCGTCTCTCGCTTGAAATTTTTGGGGTTTCCCTTAATAACGGAAACCCTATTTTTATATAACCTGAAATTTTTCAGGGCGGCATAGCCAAGTGGTAAGGCAGAGGTCTGCAAAACCTTCATCCCCAGTTCAAATCTGGGTGCCGCCTCTAATACCTCCTCTAAACTACTACCTTTTATCAGTTCAGTCATTTTCATCGCAACTACTTAGCAATTTCTGATTTGGGATTTTAGATTTCAAATTTCAAATTTCAAATTTTGGATTTTGGATTAACATCAGCAGTTACTTTTCATTTTTACCTATTTTATACTATTTTTGCAATCCGATTCACATATAGAAGGGGTATAGCAGATGAGTGATTTGTACCGTTTCGGTGTTTCACTGGATAAATCTCTGATAGAATCTTTTGATAGAATAATACAGGAAGAAAATTACCAGAACCGTTCAGAGGCAATCAGGGATCTTATACGTGAGAAACTGGTACAGAAAAAATGGACTCAGGGAGGGATGGTTGCAGGTGCAATAGTCATGACCTATGATCATCATAAGCGGGAACTGGTAAACCGGCTTTTGGATATACAGCACGATCATAACGAAATAATACTCTCCACTCAGCATGTTCACCTTGATCATCATAACTGTTTGGAAGTCATAGCGGTGAAAGGAAAAGCCCCTGATGTGGAACTATTGACCAACAGTCTCAAATCCCTGGTCGGTGTCAAACATGTAAGCCTCTCCATCTCATCTGCAGGTGAAGACTCCAAGGCTGGATGACAAGAGAGCTTTATTACCTGTCTTCTTTTAAAAACACTCTCGAATCTCCTTTAGATTTGGTCTACTGATGTGGTTATCGCTTATCGGAATAATAATCATCACTGCATCCAGGCGGTTTTTAGGTTTAAGCAGAAAACTTCGGTGCACAAATAATAAAATTTAGAAAAAAAGTCAGCAGGTTTTCAGGACTAAAAGACAATTCGAGTCATTACTCTTGTACCGCTTATTACCCTGTATTTATTTCTATAATAAATAAATAGAAAGGTGGCATAATTGAGAAAGAGCATTCTTTTTGTTTGTGTACTAATAAGTTTTCAGATAGTTAACGCTCAGGTTCAAAACAGCGCAGGAACGCTTCGGCCGGGAAGATTTTCTTTGGGAATTGCTCCTCTTCTTTTTGTCGATGGTGGCGATGATATAGGGCTATATTTGCATGGCGGTGTAGGGATTACCCGAAATATGGATCTCTCATTGAAATTCCGTTTGAATAATAACGATACCTATTTTGGTGGTGATCTGGAATTCGCTCTTTTAAAGGGAATACCCACATTATCGCTGGCTGCAGGGATGCATGCTTATAACAAAATGGGCATTGATATGACCTTTAATCTCACTTTCCCTATCCGTAGAATCGCTTCACTGTATGGTTGCCTGGATCTGGATGTGGAATTTAATGATCATGATACCTATTCCCCTTTGTGGGGAGTTATCGGTTTTGAGGTAATGGCCAGAAGGCATCTGGGTATATTGATGGAGATCGATGTCGGAATAACCAAATGGGCATACAATATGTTTGGAATAGGACTGTGTGTATATTTTTGAAAAGCCCCTATTTCCACAAACAGGGTGACTTAGGACCGGAAAAGAACGTAAGCACTGTCGCCCCGGGGATCAAATCCACTGGTGGCAGTAGGGCATTGAAGTTCCTCCCCCATCAGGGGAGATGGTAATAAAGTTTCTTTTTAAACAAACGATTCTTCTCTGACTTTCCTCTCGCCTCTGGTGATCTCTTCAAGCATTTCTCCAAAGGTAAGATCATCAAGATATGAAGAATCACTTTTGCCAAGTTGTTTTATCAGTGCATCCATGTAGTCTCTGGTAAAGTCATCAGGGGAGATGGGGATCTTACGGTTCTGGTTATCTATTGTTTCAATTATACTACGTACAGGTACTTTAGAGAAATCGTGAGTAGGTACAAAGCCTTCATTACTTCCCACCTGATGAAGGAAATTTTCATGAATAAGCCATTTGAGAATTCCTGAGGCCTGCTGTTCGGTGAGATCGTACTTTTTGCTGAGCTGTTGGATTGTCGGAGGTGGCTTCTTTTCGACAAAACAATTGACACAATCAAGAAAGATCCTAAATGTAAAATAGGTCTTGTAATCATCCACGCGCCGATCCCAGCGCCTTTTAGCCCGTAAAAGAGGACGAAAATTCTGTATTACGTAACCGATTTGTGCACCAATGAGAATAAATATGGCAGCAAGGAAGAGTGATAACAAAAAAAGCGGCAAAATTGCTAATGTTCCATACATGGTTTGTGTTTGCATGGAAAACTGTACATAGGTGGAAAAACTCCAGCGCTCAAATTCAAATAAAATTGCAGCGATAAGGCCTCCGCTCAGGGCCGACTTAAAATGTACTTTGGTATTTGGTACCAGCCAGATAAGAGTGGAAAATGCCATAGCCATGAGAACGAATGGTATTATATCGAGTATGAATTTGCCGTTCAGATCAAAATTAAGTGAAATCTGTCTCCTGAACTGAATTGAGGCAAAAAACAGTATCGGGCTATAGATTACAACCATCGTAAATGTCCGCAGCCGGATGAAAAATGAACGGGACCGATGAACTTTCCAGATAGTGTTGAGTGATTCTTCAAATGTGCCAAATAACCCCATGCTAACTATTATCAGAATAACTATGCCTATACCTCTTAACTTTTTAGCATTTTCAAAAAAAGTACACAGATAATTCAATATCACTTCAGGAGCGAAGGGCAGGAAAAATGAGAACAGTGTTTCAATCTGTTCAGAGTTGATCTCTGTCAGACTTGCCAACATAAAAGCCGCTGTAACTACCAGTGGAATCAGTGTCAGGAGAAGTGCATAAGCGATCGATGATGCCCTGGTTATGCAGTGATTCATCAAAAATTCTGATATGCAGATACGAATGAAAAGCAGAATGTTGGTAAGAAAGTAGCTTATCTTTTTTTTGCGGTGATGCAGCGATATCAGAAGTTCAGCCGGATTATTGAAAAAATCATTGATATATTTACTTTTCAATGTTACTTTTCTCCTTTTGGGATCTTAGGTGCTTCTATCAAAGAATAAAATATATAGTATATCATTTCAGAAACAGGAATGGTATTGCCTGGAAATAAGATCCAGATTCGGTAAATCCACTCATTTAAGTAATTAGCAGCAAAAGCCCAAAAATAGTGGCATAAAAATAAAATGGAATATCTGTTGCTTTCCAGTGATAATCCCTTTATCTGGAGACAATTTCAAATCATCCATTTAATTTAAAATCAATGTATTTTTAAGTAAGCTACCAGGTTAGCAAATCGCCTACCCAGAAAGAATCGGTAATCTGTGAAAAAAAGAGTCTGTTTGGAGATGACGTGGGCAAATAAAATTACCATTGGAAGAATCATACTTATTCCTGTTTTTGTTTTTTTGCTCAAAGCCTCTCAGAGCTGGTCGATGGCAATGCGGTTTATACCATTGCTGGTTTTTCTGGTTGCAGCATTATTGGATATTTTGGATGGATATCTGGCCAGGAAAAATCAGCAGGTGACCCGTTTGGGTTCTATACTGGATCCTTTCGCGGATAAGCTTCTGATGATGACTGCGCTTTTTATAGTTGTATTTGAGAAACTGGACTCTTTTTATGGAACTGTTTCTCCGGTGCTGTTCTATCTGGTGCTTCTCAGAGAGTCGATTTTAATAATCGGTGCAGGGGTACTGATCATATTTAAAAGAAAAATTCTGGTGAAACCCCGTCTGGTGGGCAAGGCTGCTACTTTTGTTCTGGCGGTGTTGATAGTTTCAGTGCTGGCCGGTTTGAATCAGATCATAATCGATCTATTGACTTTTCCCGCCTCTTTATTGGTGTTCATATCTTTGATCTTGTATATAATGGATGGAATAAAGCAGTTATGCTGCACTGATAGCAAACCACTGAATTCTGACATTGTCGAAACTCCGGTAAGATCCCAATCCTGTTATGTTAAACATTACGATTAGCGTTTGTTCTTCATGCAATTGTTACTGCAATGTCAAAAAATGTTTACTTCGATACTTGCGATTTCTTTTTCGGTTCAGAGGTTATAATCCGATTAAAATTTTATACTGTTTCATAATAAAAAAGAGTCTATACTAAAATGAAACAGCTTTATTGATATTCAATTTACCTTTTCTATTTAAATTTACTCCAGATTTCATCTGCAATCCTTTTTTTCTCTGTTTTAACCGACATACTTTTTCTGGCACGCGATTTGAATACTCTGCGGGTTGTAAAAAGGTAAATGTAAATTATTCAAGGAGGTGTCTTATGAAAAGTCTTATCCCATGGAAAAGCAAGAGTGACAATGCGGTTGCGTTGTGGGAAGGTGACTGGTTTGATAAATTCTGGGAGAATCCTTTCAGAAGTCTAATGTCTCCTTTTTCTCAGGACTATAACATTCCTTCAGTTGATGTCTCTGAGGATAAAAAGGAAGTGGTGGTAAGGGCTGAACTTCCTGGGATGAACGCAAAGGAGATCGATCTGACTTACCAGGATGGAGTCCTGCGGATAAGCGGTGAGAAAAAAGAGGATAAAGAGGAAAAGGGAAAAAACCGGTATTACAAAGAATGCAGATACGGATATTTTTCAAAAGAAATTCCTCTGGGAGACCTGGTAGATTGGACCAAAGCAAAGGCTGAATATAAAAACGGAATTCTTACTGTAAAGATTCCAAAATCTGAAAAAGAAAGCAAAGCAACAGAAATCAAAATTAGCTGAAAAATAATGGCAAAGGAGGATATAATGTTGAGGAACATCAATTTATGGCGGGAAATGGACAGAATTCGCAAGGAATTTGACAATCTTTTCTCCGGTTATCAGAGAGTATCTGATTCAGGTACTTATCCCTTATTAAACGTCTATGATAACAGAGATGAGATAATTGTTACAGCAGAACTGCCTGGTATGACAAAGGATAAAGTGAATATCACTTTTATGGATGAGGTACTTACTCTTTCAGGGAAACTGGAGCCGCTTCAGGAGGCACAGAAGATGACTGCTGTAAGACGTGAACGTTCCATAGGACCTTTTGAAAAGAGAGTTCATGTTCCTTTCAAGGTGCAACAGGATAAAATCAGCGCATCTTTTGAAAATGGAGTTCTGACCATCAGAATGCCCAAATCAGAAGAAGCAAAACCAAAAACCATAACGATAGAATAAAAAGAGGAGGATTGATCATGAATACAGAACTGGAAAAAAGAGAAAAAACTGGAATCGGATCTGCCACTGCCGAACAACTTCAAAACAGCGGACCGGCATACAGCCCTGATGTTGATATATACGTTTCAGATGATGCGGCGCTCTTTGCTGTTGAAATGCCAGGTGTTAAAAAGGGTGATGTCACTATTCAGGTGGATGAGACCGATTCCCTTATAATTCAGGGTAAGAATAGCTTTCAGGAACCGAAAAATCCGATAATGCGTCAATATAATGTGGGTGATTACTACAGGGCTTTTCAACTCTCTGATCAGTATGATAAGGAAAAAATCTCCGCAAAATTTGAAGATGGTTTACTGGAGATTACGATTCCCCGAAAAGAAGAGAGCAAGCCCAGAAAAATCGAAATCACTGCCTGAAAAATTGAGTGTCCGCTCTTAAACTGGGAGCGGGCACTCAACAAATTAAACCTAAATTCCGCAGTTGGATGTGGCGCATTCGCGTAACCTATTGATTG
>CAYYNL010000131.1:0-13233 GCA_964472925.1 uncultured Fibrobacter sp.
CTTACCATAGGCATTTACTTCCACATATTCCTTGCCATATTTCCCTCTGAAAATTTTTTCATACTGTTTTTCTATGCCGGCTTTACCGATCTTATCCCCGTAATAATAACCCAGCTCTTTAAGAGAATCAAATTCATTTTCCGGGATTTCACTCATATAACCCAGTACATGAAAAGCAGCAGAACCCAAAGTATATTCCCTGCGGCTTTCGGTTTCCACTATTACCCCTGGAATTTCCATCGAATGCTCTTCGATGATACTTACCAGATCAAAGGATACATCCTCTTTGAGTCTGGTCAATTCAAAACGGCGGCGCTGTGCCTTTTTAAAAGCTTTCTCCAGCTCTGTACTGTCAAAAACAGCATTACCCAGAGAGTCTTTGATCATACATAAGGATTTAATAGTGTTCTTTTTAGCCCTAACCTTGTAAGGGAGCACACAGATCGAATAGGATGGACGATTTCTGGCCAGAACCACACCATTTCTGTCAAGGATCTGTCCTCTTGGGGGAATAAGAAGCTTCTCCCGCATGGCATTTTCCTTTGAAAGGCGCAAGTTAAGTTCTGCCAGAATCACCTGAAGATAAAAAAGACGAACAATAAGCAGGAAGAAAAACACGCTGATAACTGCACTGAGAAACAGGCTTTTTACTTTACGCTCCTGGCGATCATCCTGAATTAAGCTTCCAAATGCCATTACAACTTTCTACCGTCTTGTTTTGGTCTGGAATAAGTATTCCCAAAAAATTGGTACCAAACCAAACAGGAGAGAGTATATTGCCCTGGGCAGTGAAGATATTATTATCTCCAGCCCCAATACCTGTACAGTGCCACCAGATTTAACCATTTGAACCATAAGGAAAACCAGATCTCCCAGAAGCACAGTCAGTACCAGGAGAACAGCCTGAAAAACAGGATCAAGCCGCATTACTTTTTCATTGAAAAGTCCGGCAAAGAAGCCAGCCAGAGTCTTTGCTAACGCATTCTGCCCCAGGATTACCGGTGAATAGATATCCTGGGCAAGGCCCAGAAAAAACCCTACGTAAAGCCCAGGCATGACTCCGTTTTTCACTGCCAGCATAAAAAGTCCCAAAAGCAGAAGATCGGGTTTTATGCTGTAAATAGAAATAACAGGAACAAGAGTCGTCTGCATCACAAAAAGCAGAAAGAAAACAGCTATCCACTTGAAAGTATTCTTAATCATTGCAGTTAAATTCTATTGAATCCATTTCCGAAAGAAATGAAGCCCATTGAGGTGATAGCCGAATCACAAAAAGTTCCTCCAGATGCTCGAAATCGACTGTCGGCTTAACAAAAACTCTTTTAAAAAGGGGATCGGAACCGCTTTTTATACCATTTACAATTCCCACTTCCAGCCCACGCGGATAGATCCCACCCAGCCCCGAAGTAACAATGGTATCACCCACCTGAAAGTCCTCATGGCTTCTGACTCTCATAAAGAAATGCTGTCCGTCATCAGTTTCCATAATAGCCACATTTCGATTTCTGCGACTTAGCACACTGATACGGTTGGAAGGATCTTTAAGAAGCTGTACCAGACTTATCCCGTTAAGAGACTGAATCACTTTTCCTACTACACCTCTCTCGGTAACCACAGGCATATAGTTTTGAATGCTGTCTTTTTTTCCGGCATTAATTACTACACTCCTGTAAGCCAAAGAAGGATCTCTGGCTACCACCCTTACAGGAATCAATTCGTAAGGCCAGTCTTTTGAAAAATCAAGCAGTTCGCGCAACCGCTGATATTCCGCAATCTGTTCCTGTAAAGCAGAGATTTTCACACTTAACTGTGCGTTATGCATTTTCAAGCGACGATTCTCAGAAAAAACATTTTCGATCAGAGTGATCTGATTGAAGGTTAATTGCAGGGGATAAAAAATAGTGGCGGTCAGAAAACGAGTAGTAGCAACCTGACGCTCTGAAGAGCTGAAAATCATCCAGAGGCTTACAAATGAAGTAAAAAAAAGAGAGCAGAGGGCTCGGTATTTTACAATTAATTCAAAAATCCATTGCATTAAGGATAACGCCCGTTTTCTGGTAAATAAAAATTAAACAACCCCCCCGAGGACGGTATCCTTTCAGTAAAAGGACACCGCTGAACTTACCTGCTTCTTCTGCCGGTAGACATAAGTACAGGTGAGTATTTCTCCAGATCTTCAATAATAGTCAATGCTCCTCGTGCGACACAGGTCAGAGGTTCATCAATTACATTGACTGGAAGATTAGTTTCCTGCCTCAAGCGTTCATCTAGACCACGTAACTGAGAACTTCCACCAGTCATAATAATCCCTTTATCCAGGATATCCGCAGAAAGCTCCGGTGGAGTCTGCTCCAAAGCCTGTTTCACTGCCTCAATAATGGTGGAAATCGGCTCATTGAGTGCATCGCGAATCTCTGTGGAAGTAATCCTTAAAGTTTTGGGAATACCTGCAACCAGATCTCTTCCCTTCACCTCCATCTCCAGCTCATCTTCCAGAGGAAATGCAGAACCGATCTGCATCTTTATCTGCTCAGCAGTACTTTCACCGACTAGCAGATTATAGGTTTTTTTCAGATACGAAACAATTGCCTCATCCATCTCGTCGCCACCGATACGCACGGACATATCACAAACCATTCCATTGAGTGCAAGCACGGCAATTTCTGCGGTTCCCCCTCCAATGTCAATCACCATGTTTCCAGAAGGCTCATTGACTGGAATACCCATACCAATAGCTGAGGCCATAGGTTCTGCTACAAGATAAACCTCTCTTACCCCTGCACTCTCTGCAGAGTCCACAACAGCACGCTTTTCCACTTCAGTAATTCCAGAAGGCACTCCGATAACAGCACGCGGGCGAAAATAAAAACGATACTTCTGAACTTTTCTGATAAAGTATTTAAGCATTTGCTCCACCAGGTCAAAATCAGCAATCACTCCATCCTTCATTGGACGAATCGCTTCAATCTCCCCCGGAGTCCGGCCAAGCATTCTTTTAGCTTCCAGCCCAATAGCAACAACTTTCTTGGTCCCTTTATCGATTGCCACCACTGACGGCTCATCTATAAGAAGGCCACGTCCACGTACATAAATAAGCGTATTAGCAGTTCCCAGATCAATTCCAAGATCGTTTGATAAGAAGGGAAATCCCATATCGATGCCTCATAGGTTTACTTGTTTTATCCTGCCCAATATTAAGGAGGATATAAGATTGTATAATGTAATTTTGAAAAATACAATAATATACTAAGGTTTCGGTAGACTAAATAATAACTTTTCCAGATATGCTTATTCAGGAGGCTACAAACAGGAAACCAGCTACTCACTCTTTAATATTATTACTGTCCACAGGCACTGAAATCTGCTTCTGTTTTTCTTCAACAGATCCAGAGTCAGACTGGCGACTTGTATCAGCCTTCACCTCCTCTGCAATAATCGCAGAATCAGGTGATGAGACTTTCTCAATGAGAACAGAATTGGAGAAAGTTTCTTTTTCAAAACTATTATTCAACTTGACATCAGCCGTTTTTGCTGAATCCTCACTTTGAAGTTGTCCATGCAGCTCATTGTTCTCACCAAGCGGTTTCTCAGGCATTATCACCGTATCCGGTTTTACTTCAATTGAATCATCAGCTCCCTTAACAGTATCAGCCTTTGCAGGTGTCAGATCTGTACTATCCGCTGCTACAGATTTAGCCTGCAGAGAATCTATGACTGGTTGTACGGTTTTCAATGAGTCTGCAGCCTTTTGCGATGCCAACTTCCTTTTACTTACAAAGGGAAGCGCATAAGTTAAGTGCATCGTCCATTTCATTTCCAGATCCCTCTCATAACGGATTGGAATAAAAGCAACATCGTAGTTTAAATTTGCCAACTTCAGACCAATTCCCATAGTCAAAACATCAGTCGGGTGGTTAATCCTTTTGCCTAAGCGCAGAGCCAGCATAGGCAAAACCCATGTTTCCACTCCTATGGGAACCATTAATTTTTCATGATTAAAACTATAAGCTATATCGGTTGAAACAGTATAAGGGATTTTTCCCTTAAACGAATCAGTCCAGCTTACCCCAGCTCTGGCATTCATAGGAAGCTCATCATGGCGGAAATGATCATCTAAAGAATCGATGAAACCGGTATTACGGCCAGAAAAATGGAGTATTGCAACACCGGCAACCATCTTCTCTGGAATTATCTTATAAACAGCACCTGCACTTCCGGTTAAACCATAAGAATAATCATTGGCAATTCGTTCGTGAATCCCATTAACAGCCACACCTATAGCTAATCGATCTCTATTAATCCCGACACTTAAAGTGGCCATTAATCCCTGCTCTGTTCCATAGGCATCTTTAGGACCTCTCTCATCGGCATAGGGGAATTCGATGGACTGGCTTTGAAAACTTCCCGCCAAAAACCATCTTGGAAAATTGGTTGACAGTTCCACCTGACCTCTTCCCAAATCATCAAATAATTTTCCGAACTCAAGAGAAACATAGGGTCTGTTCAGAGAGGGTAATGCCGGATTGAAAAAGGAAAATCCTCCACCGTTTAACAGAGCAGTCCCTGCAGAACCCATTGCGGATGCCCTGGAATTGATTGGCTCCTCAATGAATCCATAGTATGCCTCAGCAGCCAGAGTTTTCCCGGTAAGCAGCATAGCTATTATCAAGCCAACCATCAAAACACCTTTATACATCTTTTTCTCCGATGCAAAAAACATTTCTAAAAATTCCATTGCACATCGATCTGCTGATCAATCCCTGCCCATAACTTATCTGTAGATACTCCGTAATTAAGCCTTATGCCATTATGCCATCGCTGCATATCCAGAGAGAAACCAGCTGTAATTTTAAAAGGGAAACTGCTCAGGTAGCTGTCATGATCCCTTAACAGATCACCATTTATCAACAGTTCTCCCAAACCTGCCCGGATAAAAAACTTCTCCCAGTTTCTCCACTCAAAACCAGTGCTTAAAACGCCCTGCGGACGTTCCAGAGTTCTGAATTTACCATCGAAAAGATAAGCCTTCATATCCATTGTCCAAAACAGAGGCTTATCCAGAAAAGTTCCCTGATATTTACTTGCCAGAATGATGGAAGGATACATACGTTCCTCAATCTGGGCAGAATTACCTCTGTTTAAGTCCACTGTCCAGGTCATCGATGCTCCAACATCCTTTAATACCGCTGCCATGGTCCAGACTTTACTGACTTGATAAACAAATGCCAGATCCAGCGCTCCAATATCAGTACAGCTTGAATACCCTACACTATTTCCTTCAATGAAAGTGGGAAGCTGCTGAAAACGGATATTAATTCCCACACCTGCACTCATTTTTCGATTTAAATAATAACTGAAAGCGATCTTACCGGTAAAAGTAGTATAACTGGCACGTTCCAGCGGATTCTCGTTTTCATCGTAAAGGTTGTTCAAAAAAGGATCTCCCCGATATAAAAACATCAGCCCAAGGTCAAGCCTTGGAGGAACCTTGAATTCAAAAGCCCCAAAAGCATCAGTGCGTCCCAATGATCGAAGGCCTACCCCACCACTAAGAATTTTTCCTTTATGAAAAGACATTGCAGCAGGATTCCACCAGGGAGAAAGATATTCGGGCAAAGCAGAGTTTGCCCCGGCGATCGCCATCGCCGCAGCACCGGTCCAAGGCCGAAGATAAGCACCGGAACTTCCACCGACAGTTGATGCGCCAGCTCTGGCTACCAGTAGTAATAATAAAATGGCTATGCCTGCAGTAACAGCATAAATCCGCTTATTTTGCCACAACAATCTTTCCAAAAGCCCTCTCTCCGATATCAGTTGAGATTCTGTAATAATAAACACCGGGCGCTACCATCTTCCCTGCAGAATTGCGACCATCCCACCAGTCTTCACTTTCCACAGTACTGCGGCCATGCTGTCCGCCATTGTTTCCTGCACGCCTGAATTTATTGCTGATAATGGTTTTTACCAAATCCATATTATAATCATAAACTCTTATAGTAACATTGGCATCCTTGGATAAGTTGTAGATAAAAACGGTACGACTCTCTTGATCATACATACCGGCAACCAGCACCCCCGGACGTGCATAAGTCTGTTTCAAACCGGATTTAATCTGTGGAGCACGCTTTACCTGATAAAAAGTGACATTTTCACCTGGAGGATACTGCCATCTGGCCAGAAATGTTCCATCACTTGAGGCCAAAAGTAAATATCCGCTGGAGTCGGTCAAACCGATATAATGAAGATCTGTCAGCACCATTTCGCTAATTGTAAAGTTTCTGGTTATCCAGTTTTGAAATACTGAGGTATTAATAACTGCATATCTGTTAACAAGCGAATCTGCCAGAGTATCCTGAAAAGCACTTATGCCGCTTTCGGTGAGGATAAAGAAGTAATGGCCGGGACCGAAAGCAACATCATACACTGTTTGTTCCAGTATGGGGCGCCAACTTCTCTGAGTTCTGCTGTATTTGGCCAGAATAAGGGTGTCTTTCCAACTTCCAGCGATCCGTTTTTTAACTCTGATCTTACTAAGTAAGAGTCCATCCTTCTCTGGCTCCGGGTAAACCGCTTCAAATCCACTGAATTTCAACTCGCTATTGATAATCTGTGATGAAATACTGCTATCCCAAGAGGAATCGATAGTGGAAAAACGCCAGATTCTGGCTGGAGTAATGACCATTACATCACTACCATGCCGCTCTACTCCAATTACCCTGAGCATAGTATCGGGTTTTGATCCCAAACCACGGAATTCATTTACAGGTACGCAGGAAGAATTCCCCGGCGAGAAAACGCTTTTTAGCTGATTTTTATAATCCCATCTCACCATCCCCGCATCCATGCAGGCAAAATAAAATGCATTATTAACCCAGACCACTTCTTTGGCAGTAAGATCTAAAGAGGAAGTATCAACAGACCAGCCTAAACTGACATCTTGCCTGTTGATAGAATTTGCACTACGGGTGAGAAGGAGTAAGGGATTTGGCTGTCTGAATTTAAGCGTATCAAAACAAATCACAAGTTTACCATCGCCATAAGCCAAATCGTTAATGTTCGAACTGATACAGCCTAATGAATAAGAAAGCCAGTTGTTATCATTATTAAGCGATGAGCTATCACCTCTGTGAATAATAGAATTTACTGCGAATTGATTGTGTGGATCATCCCACACTATTGTCCATAACGTATCGGCTTCACCAGTAACCGCTATTACATCATTTGATGTAATTCCTTTACCGCTTTGACAATCAGCAGCAACTGACAGTACAGAAAAAACAAGTGCAATTCCTACAGAAAGCCTTAACAAATTATTTGCGGTTATCGAGCACCTGCGTGTCTTCCGGAACTTCAAATGTAAAAACCTCCTTCGGTATTTTTGCACCGAATACTGTTTTCTTAAAAGAATATGTCTGAATATTGTCGTTCCGGTCAGTTATCTTCAATTTCTGCACCTCACCGGATTTTGTAACTACCTGAATCTCTATCTCTTTATATTGCGACTTCGTTGAATTATCGTCTGACCATTTCAAAACTGTCAGGGTTGCAGATTTTTCTACTTCCTTATAAGAATAACCGGTAAGAAAAGTGGACAACAGTTGCGATGGATGATATGTAAGCTCCAGATTGCAGATGTTATCGATTATTACCTGTTTACCTGCCTTGTTATACTGCCAGTAGGTTTTTCCATCACTGACAAGAATATCATTGCCCAATTCGACTCTGAAATTGTCCTGAGGTCCCAGAAAAATTTTACCATTTCTGACCTCTCCCCTCTCTCTTACACTCCACCAGGTGTGCAACTGAAAATGCGCTTCAATAAACGAACCCGATGAGTACTTATTTGAAACCAGCTTCATTATCGCCGGTTCGGCAGAGAAAACCTGACTGACTAAAATTACTATCGGTAACAGGGGAAAAAGAAATTTTGCCATAATTTTTACCATTTCTGTGATGTTCTTTTCGAGTATACCTCAATGAAGTCTTGCCAGAATCTCTTCAAGTTCATCCGGTTTCACTTTAACTTCCCTGGCTTTGCTTCCATCGGAAGGCCCCACGAATCCAGCGCGCTCCAGTTCATCCATAAGACGCCCAGCCCTGGCATAACCGATCTTCATTCGCCTCTGCAATAAGGAAGTAGACCCCTGACCGATACTGACAATTGTTCTAGCAGCTTCTTCGAAGAGCTCATCCCGTTCGCCATTTTCAAAAACACCCTCATCAGATCCGCAGTCTTCGATCTCATCATGAAAGCTCTCTATTTTATCGATCTCATACTCTTGTTTGATGATCTCAGCTACTATTTTTTCTACATCCTCCTCAGAAATGAACGCCCCATGAAACCTCTCAATCTCAGGAGCCCCGTTTCTCAAGAAGAGCATGTCCCCCATTCCCAACAGTTTCTCAGCCCCCACATGCCCCAAAATGGTACGGGAATCGGTAGACTGAATCGTTCTGAAAGCTATTCTTGATGTCAAATTCGCTTTTATTGGACCGGTAATAATATCTACCGAAGGTCGCTGTGTGGCTACGATCAGATGTATGCCAACAGCACGAGCCAACTGAGCAATACGCTGAATCAGTACCTCAACATCCTTTGATGCGGTCATCATCAGATCAGCCAGCTCATCGACTATGATAACGATAAAGGGAAGTTGTTTATTGTCTTCCGCTGATAATATTTCTCCGATTTTTCCTGAAGCCTGCCGTGAATTGAAAGAATCGATATTGCGGGCACCCACTTTTGCCAACATCCGGTAACGCCGCTCCATTTCTCTGACACCCCATTGAAGTGCTTTGACAGCCTCTTTGGATTCTGTAACTACCGGAGACATCAGATGAGGAATTCCCTCATAAAAAGCCAATTCCACTTTTTTGGGATCTATCATTATCAACCTGAGTTCCTCAGGATTTTTGGTCATAAGCAGACTACAGATAATAGAGTTAATACACACGCTTTTGCCTGAACCGGTCTGCCCTGCAATCAGTACATGAGGCATCTTTGTAATATCAGTAACATAAGGTGCCCCAGAAATATTGGTACCAATTATAACTGGCAACTTGGCCTTACTCTTTTTGAAAGCTTCCGACTGCAAAATGGTCTTAAAATGAACAATAACTCGCTCTGAATTGGGCAGCTCTATTCCTACCGCAGATTTTCCAGGAATCGGTGCCTCTATGCGAATTCTCTGACCACCTACCGCCATAGAGATGTCATCATGAAGACTCACTACCCGGCTAACCTTTACTCCTGGAGCAAGCTCAATTTCATAGCGGGTTACCACTGGTCCAGGACTTACAAACACCACCTTTCCTTCAACCCCGAAATTCATCAGAGTTTTTTCAAGGATGACAGAATTTTTTTCGATCGCTTCTTTATCCACCATACTTGATAACGGTGGAGGGTCCGGCAATACAGAGGAATCCGGTACAACATAAATTTTGCATGGTTTTGCTGGTTTGGAACCGCTTTCTCCTGATACTTTCCCCAGACCAGTGGATTCATCAATTTCCTCACTTTCCTCATCCTCCGGATCTACAGGTGCTTCGATAGCTCCGATTCTCAAGCCAGGAGGCATCTGATCCTGCTCTACCTCATCCGAATCAACCTCTTCTGTCTCGATGGACATTATTTTCAGAGGTTCATTTTTCTTTGCCCGAAAGGCCGCCAAATCCTTTTCCAATTGAAGCCTGGCCTGCTCCTCTACATCGTTTATATCACTTATATCATTCAGAGGTGTTTCTGCAGATTCATCCAAAGCTACAATTTCCTCTTTTTTGTGTTCACTTTCTTCATTTTCAGATGCTTTTTTCTCTTTATCTGTGTCAGAGTCAATTTTGGCTGATCTATCTGCAGCTTCTTTCCCTTGTTTTTCTTTCTCTTTCTTTTCAGCCGCTTTTGCTCTTTTCTCTGCTTGTTTTTCTGCTCTACGCTCTGCTGCCGCCTGAGCTTCAAGCTCTCTTTTCTGACGACTCTCCTCCATTGACTTGCGGACCTTTTCCAAATAACGCTTAAACCAACCCCATAGCCAGACCGATCCGTTTCCTATAGAACCAATTATTCTTTGAGGCGCAATCCTGAAGCAGGAAAGAAGAGTAATAATCAGAGCCAATCCATCAAGAAAATAAGGCCCAAAACGATACATACCAAAGAGAGGATAAAAAATTAACCGCACAATAGTAATCCCGATCAGGTTATGGGATGCACTAAAACCTTTTTCTGATGAAGCGATTTCAGGCAGATAGTGAATGGCTAAAAGAAGACAGATCTGCAGAGTGAACATGATCCAATAGAAAAAAGTTCGAAATCTCAGCAGATCTCCCAGTAAACGCAACCACCCAATATAGCAGATAGCAAGGGGAAAAAAGAAAGCCGGAATGGGGCCAAAAAGGTAGATCAATCCCATTGAAAGAGAAGTTCCCAAAAAATGGCCCAGAATATTAGCTTCACCGTTAACAAAATGAGAAATGAGTGATATAAGAATTAATACTCCTGAAGCCAGAAAAATAAGCCCCCATATCTCATGGCCAAAACCAGAATGAGTAGCAGTTACATCAGTTTGCTTTTTTTTCTTTGCCATAACAACCTAACTAAATAACACTTTTTCTATATTATATAAAGAAAAACGGATTGTCTTTGCTTTCTCAGATAATTGAGGATTATCGGTTAACTTGGTATATTCTTCGATTACCCTTGAAGCCTCCTGGGCCCGTTTGCAGGATGCAGTCAGGATATCAATTACAGTTTCTCTTTGAAGCTCTTCAGGTCGGTTTTTATCAGCAAAACAGTCGCTGAAAGTGTCTCGCCCTTTTAAAAGAGGCTCCCTTCCAATCCCAAGCTCTATCTCTTTAACCGAGTGCCTGAGTTTTTTCAAAGTAACCGCCATTGGGGCATCATTCTTAAAAAAGCGATGGTACTCTTCGATCACTCTTAGAGCTTCGCGCAACCGATTAAGGTTGGCATCAAGAACCCTGTAGATTGAATCAGATGCGGTCATTGAAGTGTGCTTATTACTTGAGTTAGTGGTCAAAACCTGTTAATTTCGGGCATTGCAGGGGATGTGGGGAAACCAAGGAAGATTGTTAGTCTCCAGGGTTATCACCTGCCTAACTCCCGAATCGGGAAATATAGATAATGCAATTAAAGGAGGGGCAGTGAAGTTAGCCGATTGGGTAAGACAGGTAATACACGTGCGGCACTAAGTCTGACAAAGAATGCAGGAATCGAGATCTTCAGTTTTTCAGCCGCCTCTTCACCAGATTGCTGCTGCAGATAATACAACTGACATGCCACTCGCATTCCCTCTGGCAGCTTTGCAATAGCATCTATTATTAAGATACGGCTTTCTTTATCTATAATATTGGAGAGCCCATCTGACGCATTAAGATCAGGAAAGATCTCTCCAAACTGCTTTAGCGGTTCGAATTTTTCCCGGTCCCTGACATGCCTGCGGTTCGAATCGATACTCTCGTTTACCGCAATACGGTAGATCCATGTAGAAAACCGGCATGCGCCGGTAAATTCTCCAATCGATCCTACCACTTTCAAGCATATATTCTGCATAACATCTTCTCTGACCGAATCATCCCATGCAAATCTGCGAACCACAGCTTCAATTAATGACCGGTGCATCATCAGAATCTTTCTGAGGGCCATACGATCACCGTGCTGCGCCATTTTAATCAGTTTCTCCATGTTCACTCTGTTATATTGGACGATATAAACTGAAAAATATAAGGCAGAAAAAAGAACACACACCCCATCTCTACCTTCATAGTAAAATAATCCATCACAATATTACCGAACAGATGACTGAATCTGGTCCTCGAGAAATGATTACCAATGACAATCTGAATGCTCTTATAGATGCTCAAATTTACTTCAGAGTCAAACCAGATGAAGAAAATGTAAAAAAATCCCAGTACAATTTTTATAATGTTGATATGTGTAAATCGTGGCTATAGCAAAAACGACCCTTCGAAATATCATCGGTACACTTACAATGAAATCTGCTAACAGTGAACGGAACAAAATCAATGATGCTCTTTATGAAACCCAAGAATATTGTCTTATCAACAAATTTCATGTTATATTAATATTTTATCTTTCCAGATGTTTCTATCTGCTATCATAAGCCTTTTTAAATGGAGGTTAAGATAAAGATGAAAAGCACAACAGATGCAGAAAAAGTTATCAATCTCCTGATAAAAAACCCAAATGGCTTGAAGAAAGATCAAATAATAAGAAAAACTGCCCTGGGCAGCGATGCTTCTTTTTACAGAGCATTAAGAACCGCCAAAGATCTGACAAATAACGGGATTTTCTGCAATCATGGTAAATATTTCATCTCTGAAAATTGTTATTCAACTGAAGAAAACCACCTGTTGCTGCATGATGATGAATTAATTGCCTTAATATCTGTATATCACATTATTTCAGGAATGACTTCTGATATTCTCCATCAGATGATAGAACCAATCAAAGATAAAATTAACAAGCTGGTTAACATTTCTGTTAAAAGCCCATCAAAATGGGTGGAAAGAATCCGCATTCTGGATTCACATTACAGGAAATTTGAAATAAGTGTCTTTTTGAAAATCGCTCAGGCAATTGCCAGAGAGCGTGTTATTAAGTTCAAATATACCGATCATGCCGGTAATCATTCCTCAAGAACCGTATCACCACAACAACTTGTAAGGTATAAAGATAACTGGTATCTGGATGGATGGTGTCATAATAAAGAAGCTTTACGTATCTTCTCTCTGGATTGCATAACAGAATTGAAATTTGATAATCTGAAGTATTTTACACCCGATGATTACATAATGAAAGAAATTTATGGTACATCCTATGGCATATTTTCCGGAATTCCAACCGGGACAGCAAAAATTAAATTATCGGGAAATGCTGCAAGGTATGCTTTGAGAGAAGTATGGCACCCCAAACAAAAAACAATCAAAAAGGAAAATGGTGATATTTTACTGGAAATACCATTTAATAAGACTCCGGAACTGATAGGATCAATACTGTTCTGGGGAGAAGAAGCTCAAGTATTATCGCCAGCTTCATTAAGAAATGAAATAGCTTCTCACATAAAGAATATGCTTTCAATCTATCAGATTAAATCTGCTGAACAATAAATATAATCCCCCTTTAGTGTCAGGTTAATTAAACAAAAGAATACTTCATAAAATTGCTGAAGCATACAAATAAATTCCAAATCTCAATCAGCA
>CAYYNL010000132.1:0-13165 GCA_964472925.1 uncultured Fibrobacter sp.
ATACTACAGCAGTTCTCTATTTACAATAGTACCATCGCAATGGTATGAGGTTTTTGGCCTCAGCATCCTGGAATCATTCTCTTTTGGAAAACCTGTGGTAGCATCAAGAATTGGAGCAATTCCCGAAATTATCGAACATGGAAAATCTGGCCTGTTATATGATGCTTACAATAAAGAAGATTTGAAAGAGAAAATTACTTATATGTTTAATCATCACAATGAAGCCATTGAAATGGGCAGGTATGCTCAAAATAGAGTCTTGGAAAAATACTCACCTGTGAATTACATGCAAAAATTACAGAATCTTATCGACTCTCTTCATTGAAATAATTTTTCTCAAGCCACTTTACAGTTTCATCACACCCCTGATCTATAGTGAATGGTGGAATGAATCCAAATGCCTTTTTAAATTTTTCTGTTGAAATAAAATTGATATTTCTGGTAGTCCACCTTACTGTCTCCCTGGTAAAGAAAGGCTTTTTGGAATAAGGTGATACTATGGGTGGAATCGGAAAAATGCGGGCAACTATCTCAAATAAAAAAGCTATTGTATTAGCAACGGCTTCAGGTATATGTATGGGGAGATATTTTTTATTGGAGGCACGTGCAATCGCATCGATTACCTCTTTGATAGTATAAGATCTTTGATCAGAGATATAAAACAGATCATTGTCCGTTTTATCGCTTTCTGCAACCATGGTAATTGCTTTTACCGCATTTCCCACATAACAGAATTCCATAAGAGCTTCACCGGACCCGATAAAAGGATAAAAACCCCTTCTGACCATTCCGAAAAGTTTTGGTACTACCAGTAATGTACCTGGACCATAGATCATCGGGAGTCGAATAACCGTCCTCCTAAAGGTCCATTTATCAGAAAGAACTGTTTTTTCTGCTTCGAGTTTACTTTTACCGTAATTGTTATCTGGATCAGGTGTATCACTTTCTTTACGAGGATTTATTCCATCACCATACCCTGCAGCTTCAACGGTACTTATAAAAATGAATCTTCTAACATTAGTTTTTTGCGCTTCATTAAGAAGATTTTCGGTTCCCTTTACATTAACAGCCAGAAAATCATCCCAGGTTTTGCGAAGGTCATTTCTGGGTATGGCAGCCAGATGAATCACCCAATCGACATTTTCGGTTACATTATCCAGTGTTTTTGGATCTCTTAAATCTGCTCTTACCCACTCGACCTCCTCTTTGGAAATAAAATATAAAGGGCGGTCTTCATGGAGTAACCCTCTAACCTCATATCCGTGATCGATAAGATGTCTACAGAGATGTTGTCCAATGAATCCTTCTGCGCCGGTAACTAATACCTTTTTTTTCATCTTACCATTTCTTTTGAGTATACAAATCCTTGTACAGCTTAAATTAAATTCACTGACTTATTTCCAATCCCAAATCTCATGTATCTATTAAGAGCCTGGAAAAATCAATTATTACCAATTATTCTATTTGAGCTGAAATTAAACTATAAAAATACGTTTCGCTTCCAAATTCCCCTGTAATATTTTTAAGATTCAACACATATTCTTAAATTCCGAATTCCGGAATTTACAATCTGAAATTATTATGGTGGATTCTCTATATATAGTCCGTTTGGATGATGCCTGCGCAACCAACGATCTGAAGCGTTGGGATTATGTGGAAAAAAGGCTCGATGAGCTCCAAATCAAGCCCATAGTTGGAGTGATTCCACAGTGCAAGGAGCCGGAACTTAATCGCGGACCATTTGACAGTCATTACTGGGATCGTGTAAAAAGATGGGAATCCAAGGGATGGCATATCGCACTTCATGGTTACAGCCATGTATATAAATCCCAAAAAAAAGGATTAGTTCCTCTGAATAACTACTCGGAATTTGCCGGAGTTTCTTTTGAGAAGCAACAGGAATTAATCAGAAATGGCTACCAGTTGTTTCTGCAAAATGGGGTAAAACCGAAAATCTGGATGGCTCCAGCCCACACATTTGACAATAACACTCTTAAAGCTCTGAAATTGGAAACTGACATCAGGGTCATTACTGATGGAATAGCTTTACAACCTTTCAACAGATACGGATTTCTCTGGATACCTCAACAGTGCTGGGGATTTTCTTCTGTTTCAAATGGGATATGGACAATTTGCCTTCATATAGAAACTGATACTTTGGAAAATCTGAATACTTTGTTCCAAAGGATCGAGGCTAACAGATCTTTTTTTCTTTTCGATTATGATAAACTTTTAGCTCGTTTCAGAAACAGAAAAAGAGACTGGAAAGATCATTTATATTGCCACAAATTTTTTCTGCGCAGATTTTATGAACAAAACATAAGACCGGAATTAAAAAAAATCAGTAAATTCGGAAAGATCAGTCCTTACAAACAGAAGTAGATTATTTTTTTTTCTTGAGGATTCTTTTTTTGGTATTTACAATTACAGATTTGACTCCCCGGTAAATAAATCTATACAAGAAATACATCACAGGATTGATTAACAGATATAAAGTTTTGGGATAAATGACCAGTTCTCCGCCAAATCCCTTTTTAAATATGTTAATATTATAACGCTGATCTTTCTGGTCAGCCAGAAGGCAGTATCCCCATAGATCAAAAATGCGGGCATCCCATTTTCTGCAGAATTTTACAGCTTCCCATATTGCACAGTGAAGTACTGGTATTTCGCGGGAATCCGGATCTGCAGCACCTTTAAAATAACGGACAACATCATTTTGTCTGATAAGAACAATCCCGCCTATTACCGTATCTGAAGCATCAACCACGTTAAGGAATACTCCCATATTCATTTTTTTCAGATAAGAATGTATTCCGGAAAAAAAACTATTAACCTGCCTATGATCAACCGGAATATTTCTGGAGCGGTTCATTTTGATGAAGATCTCACAAAAAGCTTCAATCTGTTTCTGATCTTCAGCTTCAACGACTTTAAGTCCGGCCTTCTGAGCTTTTTTAATGGCACTCTTATGCCCCTTGGAAAAATTTTTAAACAACTCATCGTCAGTAGAAGACAGGTTCAGTTGAAGTGTCGACCAGTTTTCGTTTTTTGATACAAAATGATAAAGGTTACTTTGTAAAGACAAGTTTTGGTCTATAAATTCAGAATCTGTGCCAGCCGGGATCCAGAGTTGGATTTTTAGAGCCATAAAGTGTCGTTTACGGTAGTACTCATGGATATTCAGAATAGATTGAACAGCAACATCCCTGTTTGCAAAAACTGGTCCGAATTGAATCTCGGCAATTCTCAATGGTGATTCATTTATCTGAGCATAACAAACTATCTGCTGATTATTAAATCCGGTATAGTGAATACAAGGCTGGTTTGAACCTGTAATTTGGGGCCATCCAGGATACTGCTCAATGGCTACCTGCTGTTTCTCCAGAAAAGAAAGTACCTTCAAAGAAGTGTTTTCATCCAAAGATTTGAAAAAAAAGTGTTCCATTTTCAAAAATTCAGAACCGATCTGATCTTTAAATTTATGTTTCTGATTATATTCTGCAAATCAGCATTAACATTTAAAAAAAGGTTCAAAAAATAGATAACCGAAAAATACAAAGCAGAACCTGCAGCAAGACGAAAAACAGATATGCAACCGTATCTTTGAAGCCGGTCGTTTAAAATAATAATTCCAATCACAATTATGACATTTATAATCAATACAACGGAACTTTCTGCCAGCGATTTTACGTATTTAATCCATGGGCAGAAGAAATGAAACATTATTGGCTGAGCAACAACATTGAGCCCATAAGAGATCAGTAGTGTTACAGGTATGGCTTTTCCTCCTATTTTCGGAAACAGTAGAACCATAAGTATAATGTTTAAAAGATTTGATCCCAATTGATACCAAAAGGATTGTTTAATTTTTTTTGCTGCAATCAGGATTCTGGCAGACAGATAATCTAGGGCAATAAGTGGTGCAGACAATATAAATAATCTGCAGAAAACAGATGCATCAGAAACCGAAGCAGCATTAAAGGCACCCCTGCCAAAGAAAAGCTCCACTATTTCGGTACTGAAGATAAAAATGATTCCACAAGCCGGGCAGAGTATCGAAAGAAGAAATGCCAATGATTTTCTAAATGTTTGATCCATTTCAAAAAGCTGGTTCCGTGCCATTAATTCGTTGAATTTTATCCCACTTACAGAGGCAAATTGAGCAGTTAGAAAATTACCTGGAATATCAGAAATCTGTCTTCCAAAATTAAGTGCAGCAATGACCCCGGCACTTAACCCGCTGAGTAAATATTGTGGAACAAACATACCTGCAGCAGTGGCAGTATAGCCGGTTTGCGCATAGAGCATTCTTTTGAGTAGACTTCCTGGTAGTCTGAATGTTATCTGTGAAAAGTGCCATTCCGCATTTTTTCGAAGCGACAAAACCAAAATGACTGCATTTACAAAGTTCCCCAGAACAAGACCGGTGATTACGCTCTTCATTCCCATACAGTTTTTTAATAAGGGAATAGAGATGAGAGTAAAGATGGAATTAACCATGGATATGATCATGGGAAAAGTAAAAAAACGATATATGCTCAGGATCTCTTTTAAAAATGTGTTTACAGTAATCAAAATTAGCAATAAAGAGGAAATTGAGAAATAGAACCTGTGCTCTATTATAGTTGAGCTTTTAAATTGCGAAATTCGGCTGAAAACCTGTACTGGTGCAATGCTGAACGAAATAACCGGAATTATGGTTATTAACACGAATGTAAATAGAATAAGGTTAGTGATTTTAATAACTTCATCTTTTTGGCCATTTTCACGAAGATGTATCATTTCCGGAACGATAACCGAAGCGGTACAACCAGTGATAAAAAGTGAAATTGAGGTGACAATGGAAATGATAAAAAAGTAAATATCTGTTTCCTGTGAGGTTCCAAAGTAGAATGCAATAAGCATAGTATTGCAAAAAGTAAGTCCTTTTGCAAAAATATTGAGTACTGTTGATAAGGCAATCCCTTTTCTGAACGATTCTGTCTTTAGAATTGAATTAAGGAACATCTTTTTCGGTAGTTTTTAACTTGATAGGTTAGGGTGAAAATTGCCTTGTTTTGCATGGATAAGTTCCAAGTAAAGATCCTGGTATTTTTTAATCATGTTTTTTAAATCGTATTTCTCCTGAGCTATTTTAAGACAGTTCTTTCGCATTATTTGATATTGTTCACTGTTCAGTGATAGCAGTTTTTCAATTGCTGAAACCAAGCTCTCTACATCTTTAGAAATAAAACCAAAGCCATTCACACCTTCTTCGATGATCTCAGTAACACCATCGATTCTGGATGCTACAACAGGAGTACCAGCTGCTAATGCCTCTAGAAGAACGCGCGGACACCCTTCAGTATAAGAAGGAAGAGCCACGCAAAAAGCATCTTTAAAAAATGGAACAACATCTTCTTGAAAATCTATCCAGGTTATCTTTGAATCGACACCCAGTGAGTTTGCCAACAACTTGTATTCTTCTTTAATCCCTTTAAAACAATGATCTTCATCACCCAGGAAGACGACATGAACTAGAGGGTATTTTACGCTTAAATTTGATACTGCCTTTATGAGTAGATGATGTCCCTTATCAGGATAAATCCTGGCTGGTAAAAGAAATATTTTGGAGTCTTTAGCAATTCCAAAATTCTGATATACTGAACTGTAACAAGTACCAGAAAACCGTTCAAGGTTAATCCCATTAAGAATTGATATAATATTGGATACATCCAGCCGCTCTTTAAAAAGTTCTGCTCCTCTAAAAGAATTAAACACAATCCTGTCTGCATACCTGGTTATTCTCTTTTCAACGAATCTATTGTAATAGAACACCCTTCTGTAATACATGCATCTCATGGTTACTATATTTGGAATTTTGCATAAATAAGCAGCCTTAGTTCCATATTTGCCAGCCGGGAGGTGATTCGAATGAACAAGAGCCGGTTGTAATTCCAGTAATTTTTTTTTCAGAAGATGAACCCCTAACGGACTGTAAATGCCTATATATTGGTTTTCCAGTATTTTCTTAGGCAAATATGCTGTAAATGGAACAGTCGCAGTCTGAACTTTTTTAAATGATTGTAATTTTTTAAATAAATCGCTCTTATCACTAGTTGTGATAACCCAAGGTTCGAATAGTTCATAATCCAGATTTCTAAGGATATCAAAAAGTCCTATTTGACCGCCTCCAATTTGTTCTGCAGTCTCGATATAACATATTCTATATTTATTATTCATATTCAGTCTTTAAAAAAACTGCTCTGATTTAATAATAATCCCGATGATGTTTAGCTGAATCAAAAATACTATTGTTCTATTTATCATCGTGGTTATTTATCATTATTTATGAAAATGTGTTTTATCGCTCATAGAATCAATAATCCCATCACCGGTGGGGAACTGTATAATGAAGCACTCTTGAGAGCGCGGAGCTAGCCGGATTTAAAGTGGAAAAATGGGAGGGTGTTAAAAGGGATGGTGTTTTCAACTTACTTTTAAGAATCATTCTCATGAATTTTGAATACCTTTTCAAAACAATGCGATTGTCAAAAAAAATATCTGCTCATTTTTGATACTGATTTTCATGCACGTTTTTTGATTGCTCTTTTATGGGCACGATATATAAAAAAGATCAAAACCATCGGCGGTCTGGTTCACCATTACTGTTTTTTGGTGGGCAAAGGCCATTTAGCCAACACCATTCACTATTTTCTGGAGAAATTTGTAACTACTAAATTTGATTACATGATCATTAACAGCCGTTTTCTCATACCGTGCTTTCCGTAAATTTAACAGAAAACCCATTCCTCATACAATAATTCACCCATTCTCGACAACCGTGAAAACTTTCTTTACAAAAAGCTCAGTTTGATCCTGAAAAATCAAATCTTCAGCATGTCGGAACGCTTGAGGAGAGGAAAAATATCTTAAATGCCATAAAAGCTGCTGTAAACCTTAACATAGATTTTACCTGGCATTTTATCGGCCACTGCTATTCCAGTGAATATCTTGAAAAAATTCAAGGTTTAATTAAGGAAAACCATCTGGTGAAAAAAATATTTTTACACGGACGAGTAAATAAGTCGCTTCAGAACTTTTACTCTAACAGCTTCATTTTTGTCTTAGTTTCGCGACTAGAGGGTTACGGGATGGTGTATGCCGAAGCAATGCAATTTGGTTTACCAATAGTAGGGTCGTTGAGCGGAGCTGTGCCTGAACTTGTCGAGCACGAACGTAACGGTTTTCTCTGCGATCCAGAGATTCCTGAGCAGATCGCACAAGCGATCGCTTTGAATATGGATATATTCTTCACAAGGAAATTTCAGACAATAATCTGGACAACGTCTTTATTCACAGTGAAACAGACGACGTAAAAAAAATAATGGAACAGAGTGATATTTTTGTCGCTTCATCGATACACGTTAAAATTACTCAATAATAAAGAGTTATTCTTCAAAATTCTAAGGAGTCAATAGAACGGTCCAAAAGATTTCAATTTGAAGAATACTGTTCAATGCCATCACGATTTATATCAGAATTCCTGAATTGCTCACATTTTGGTTATTTTTATTCAGAAGACAACTCTCTAATGGTAAGTGCAGATATTATAACTGTAGCAATACTGCCCAGAGTTACAATTATCTCTTTTGCGGTTGAGTATGGGTTAACGTAATACTTTTCCGGAATCCATATTACATCACCTGATTCCAGTTTTCCAATCCTCTTCTTATTTTTCCATATCTCTTTGCCATTCCTCATGACTTTTACAGAACCTTTTCTGGCTCTGGGATGAAAACCTCCGGCCTGATTTATATAGTAATCTACGTTTTCCCCGCTTTTAACCATAACCAAACCAGGATTGACTACCGCACCGATCACCTTGACAGTAAATGCTTTTTTCTCTATAATTATCTCATCTCCTTCCTGTAGAATGGTTCTGGCAATCTGATCATCATCAATTTTTCCGAAATCAACACTCACTCTGCCACTCTCCTCATTTATCCGGGCAGCCAGATATGCCTTGTCCAATGGAGAGAGGTTTTCTGTTGGAATTTTTCTTAATCTCTCGAATTCACGATCACCTGTGAAATCATCGATAGACCGTATTAAGCGGCTTCTTACCAGGTCTGCATCAACAGTATAACCACCAGCCATCTGAATCACTTCTTTGAGGGTTGTATTTTTCTGTATTGGATATTTTCCAGGATTAGCGACTTCTCCCATTACAGAAACACTGCGATATACTCTGTACTGAGGCTTTGAAAAAACAAAAATCCGGTCATCCTGCAAAATCCTAAATTTATACACAGAGGAGTCGTAATAAGAACAGTTAAATTCAACAAGCGAATCTTTATCATTAACAAATCGTTTCACAACAATTTTTGAGGAATCGGCTCCTCTACACAGCCCTCCGGCAAGCTTAATAATTCTGAAAAGAGAGTCATTGGTATCATAATCAATGTAACCCGGATATAGAACCGCACCATCGATGGATATTATCTCGTTTACCTTCCGTATAAAAACCCGATCACCCTCATTAAGAAAAGGATTCATTGAGTTATCGTTTCCCTGAAGAAATAGCAGGAGGTCAGCCTTTCCTACAAGTACATTTTTAGAATTATAAATAGTAATGTTACGCAAGGAGGCGAACTCATTTTTGCCTCCAGCCATCTCAATGAGGTCCGATACTCTACATCCGCTATTAATTATATACGATCCAGGTTTTTTTACCTCGCCAATGATGTATACTTTAAATTCCCTGATTTTGTTTAAAACTATAGAGAAATCTACTGATTTGTAGTACTCCTTTAATTTTGTACCTATCTTTTCCTTCCCTTCAAGCAGCGTAAGTTCTTTGAGATATACACTGCCGACCTTTGGGAGTATACAATAACCTTCGTAATCGATCACTACATTGATCTCTGTGTTCACAGTTCCCCAAACATATATGGAAAAGCCATCTCCTGTACCAAGAATATAGGTACTGTCATTAATATCAGCACCAGCACCGATTATTTTATCATTAACACTGGGATAAGTGTTCTGGTTTGTATTTTTTCCCAAACCATCATATGAGATATTTGATTTCATCATAGAGTAGTTGCTTTTAGTCACATAACTATCGATTTTTTTCTTTATCAGATCTTCCAGAACATCTGCGTTGATACTGGTTTGAGCTATCGCTAAAGCAAACAGAAAGATACCAGTTTTCTTCATTTTTACTCCTATACATTGCTGATTTTTAATATCAGAGCAAATATTACCATATAAGATAACCAAAGATTATGAAATGCAGTTGTAACCCAAAAAGTCTCCTGCGTAAGCCCGCTGAATAACATGGCTATAGTAGCATAAAAAAAAGCTAATGCCAAAGGATGTTTTCTTTTATACAAGACTCTTAAGGTAAGAATAAAAAAGATAATGAATGAAACAAGACCAGTAAGACCGGTTTCACACAAAACATTCAAATAATTATTATGTGCACCAAATGAGTGCCGAAGTCCGTCAAAAACCACATAATTCTGGGGTATTAGGAAAAAACAGCCGAATCCGGCTCCAAAAAACTTGTGCAACAAATCAGTATTTATAAAGTAATTCCAGGCACTATGCCATATTAACAGCCTTCCCAAAGAACTGGTATCAACTACATTATTTCCATCATTAAAAGTTGCATGGACAAGAAAATTTACAGGTGTAAAAAAATACACTGCCACCACTGCAAACAAAGTAAAAGCAATGTATTTCAAATTGCTCAATTTCCATTTTAAATTCATTACAAGAAAGATTGCCACAGAGATAAAAAGGCCCAATAAAGCAGATCTTGTACCTGACAAAATAACCAGAATTAAAAAAACAACTGCCAGACCAATATTACCTATCTTAAATATCTTTTGCGCAGCCATCTTCGCCTGCCCTATACAGAGGAAAAAAGGGATGAGCATAAATGTACCCAGCATTCCATGATGGTATGACATGCTACCTAAAATATCACGGTTTATCTCTGTACCACTTATCCCACCTGTAAACAAAAGTTGATACACAGCTATAGGCAATTGCAATAGCGATAACATATAAATAAGCACAAGAGTTTTTTTACCTTTATCCGGAAGAGGCAATGAACTTACCACTATAAATGCCAGCAGATACTGAATCATGTAGGCACTCTTAACTGCTCCATAAATGAGATAATTATTGGGGAGAACCGTAGCGTTTACAATTAAAGATAATATCTGAAATACAATCAATATTGAAAAGGAGATTATCAGGGAATTGTTGTTTTTATCATTTTTGTATTTTGAAGTTTTGGGATTAAAAAACGTACTGAGATAACCGACAATAAGCAATATGAAGATCGGATCTGATATAGATACCCCAAATTCAATATTCCTGTAATACAGTTTGCCCCAGAAAAGAGAGATAATAAAGAAAGGGAAAACCAGATTGGGAAATTTAAAAATCAAAAAACATAGAAACACAACTCCCACAACACCAACAAGTATATATGAACTGATTAATGAATTTAAAAAAAGCTGCGAAATAAAGATAAACAAACAGCTCTGAATTAACAGAAACGATTTATTGCTTAAGCTGCTTTCGATTTTCATAGGTACCATTGAACTCTTTATAGTATGTCTTTACAGTGTAAAAGATAAAAAGCAGTAACACAAGCATAGTCATATAAGTTGCCACAATGGAACCCATAAGCATTACTCTTCTGGGACGAATTTTGTATTGCGGAACATAAGGAAAATCGATCAAACGTAAAACTGATAAGTTCTTAGCCTCGGCAATTTTTGCATCTTCAAGCTGTTCAGAAAGCAGTATCAGTAATCTCTCCTGAACTGCGATATTCTTCTCGTAACGGTCAAATTCCGGATTTGTTTTTACCGATTTTTGAAAACCCAGAAATATATCCGGATTCTGGTTCCGTTCAATATTCTGAAGTTCTCTTTTAAGTATATTATTTTCATCTACCAGCTCCCTTACCTGCGGAGAGCGCTTTGTCATATTCTGCATCATACTCTTGATCTTTACCTCATTGGTCAGAATCTGAGCCTTTATCTGTCCATATGAGGACAATGACATCTGAAGCTGTGTCGGAATATCGTACAATTTATTTTCAATTTTGTACCGGCCGAATTCATCTTTAATACTGTCCAGAATTCTGGTATTTAGATTCAACTGGGATTCTATGAATTCCCTGTTCCTTTTTGCTGATGATACGCTGAGTGTTCTGATAGTAGAGTCAAGGAGCTCAAAAGAATATTTAGCCATCTGGTAGCAGGTGTCCGGAGATGTATGATAACATCTTATGGTAAAAGAGAGAGGAGTACTCATTCCCAGACTTCCCATTTCGTTTATATCCAACAACATGTCTTTATTCAAATTTTTTACTGCCAGTTCGAAACTGTTCGGTGATTTCGTTAATTTGTATTTGGAAATCAGGTTGAAACGTTCGATAATCTGTCTCTTTAATGTTTTACTTCCAAAAATCGATTCGATTTGCTGAGGCATAATGTCGTTTGATTTGAAATTACCCATGCCGCTTAACTGAAGCAGGTTGGAGATTGATGCACTCTCCTGAGGGGCTAGAAAAGTAAGCGATGACACAAACTCTTTCTTGACATAAAAAAAACTGTAGTAAATAGCCACACCCACAATCAGAACAAAATTAATTGTCAAAACAGGAATGTTTCTGAGCATAAATGCCAGAATTCCTCCAAAATGAAACATATCATTTTTCATCTGAATTTCTCTATCGATTTTCAACAATATTTAAAATCCTGCCCTGTTTATTATCAGAAAAAAGAAATGAAGATGAATTATGAAGCCATCTCAAATCTGATAAATAGAGAATACCACCTACTATATCTGACAGATTTCTCTTATAATCTGTTCTGCCCGCTTTATCTGGCTCTTTTGCCTCGGTAATCGGACGTCCAACCACCAAAAGTGTTGCTCCGTTCTGTATCGCTTCTTTTGGAGTAGCAATTCTAACCTGATCCCCAATATCTGAACCAGAAGGCCGGATACCTGGTGTAATAACCTCAAAATGAGCCGGTAAAATCTCTTTTACCCCCAAGATCTGCTGCGGAGCAAACAATGTTATTCAATCTTGAAATTATTGCCAACGTCGCTAAATGTTGTACATAGGTAGTGGAATCCATCTGTATGGTAAGTTCCTCTGCCAATGCATGAGCATTTATACTGGTCAACAGGATTACACCAATAATTTTAGTGCAGATTTCAGATTTAGCTTTGGATGCAGCTTCAGCTGCTGCCTGCATCATTGCAACTCCACCTTGAGTGTGAATGGTCATATAATGAACACCAAGCTCACAGGCAGAACTTACCGCTTTGGAAACAGTATTGGGGGTATCGTGGAATTTAAGATCCAAAAAAATCTTCCGGTCCTGCTTTCGCACCAATTCCAGAATTGGGGGCCCAAAACGGGTAAACTGCTCCAACCCTATTTTGTAGACACCGACCCACTGAGAAGTAATTTTGATCAGTTTTTCGATTTCTTCCCTGGAAGAAACGTTATCCAGGGCCAAAGCCAGTTTTTCGCGTGATTTTTCCATAGTCACTGGAAAATGGTTTATTGATGCCAATAATGCAAAATTAAAGTACAGAATTTCAGAATTTAATACTGCTTTTGGCCTCAAAATCGTACTCCTCTGAAATCCATTTTACAACAACCAGCGAAAAAGTTATCACTAATATTATATATACGAAACAAACAATGTAGCTTTTATTTCCTAACGACTTGATTAATAAAAACCAAACCAGTGAATAATATAGAAGACATCGACTGGAAACTGCTCCGCGATAAAGATTTGTAGATTAAATACTCCGAAGAGGAATTAGAACGATCTAAAGATTTCAGCCTCAAAAAAACCGCGTAAAAACGCAAAAACATTACGATCTATATCAAAACTTCTGATTTGTTCTTTTTGAGATAAGTGTGAGCAGATGAGCAACTTCTGGCAAATCCTATTGTAAACCACAATTGCAATTCAAACTACATTTCTGTTTTGACGAGTTGATTAATGCATACACTATAACAACGGGAATCGTGATAGTTTGGGTCGTCCTTTTTTCTTTGATTCTCCCCAGAGATAATTTTTTTAAGTGCAAACAAATTGTCTCTGGGGTAGACACAATGAACAAGGATTAG
>CAYYNL010000133.1:0-13026 GCA_964472925.1 uncultured Fibrobacter sp.
GGATTTGAGATGTCATCGTATATTATGTTTAACAGATTTACTGTGTTACTCATAATGGGAAAAAATATCTTTTTGCTCAGAGTAGATGCCACAAAACTGTTTCACAGCACCAGGTTTTTAATTTCAGGATCTCTGGTTGTACTCTGGAGCTTATTGTGATTGCAGGAATCGTTAATTCTTTTCCGGGCAAGAATATAGACCTGGGATGTTTTCTTTTTTATCCGCATTTTACTAATAAGATAACGGTCGATCACAACAGCCATTTTTGAGGGCAAAAAACTAAAAATAAAAATCAATGATCGTTTGATGATTGTGCTGGCAAAAGTCTTGCGTACTCCGAAAAAACTTACATAATGCGACAAAATATCATTGTTTCCGCTTTCCAGTATTTCAAAATATGGAGTGAGTTTCTGTATGATCTTTTCAGTTGTATATTTACGAACGTGAGTAGGAACCTCAATATTTTCTTCATTGATTGGAACTAAAATCACCGCTATTCCACCTGGGCGCAACACTCTGTGCAACTCTTTAATTAGAATCGAATCATCAGGAACATGCTCCAGAACATGGCTACAGACAACCCCGTCAAAACTGTCTTCTTTAAAAGGCAGTTCCGAGTTAAAAGGATCTATGGGCAGAGTGTAAATAGGTTGTGATTTTCTGAGGTTTCTTCTGAAGCATTTTATGTTTGGCAAAGAAATGTCCAGCCCTATTACTTTAAGTTTTCTGCTCATCAGTTTTTTGATAAGTAGACCTGAACCGAATCCTACATCCAGAAACCTGCCGCCCAGATTCATCTTTTCCAGAAGATACATTGCAGTAGTAGCATGGAATCTTTCTGTATAAGAAAAAAAAGAGGTGAATTTGGTGGTTACTGACCACCAGTCATTTGAATACCGTACATTTTCTTTAACTATTGATGAAATATCGGAATTCAATCTACAAACACCTTCCTGAGTTATATTATTATGGATTCCCACGATCCCGATTTTACGTTCTCCTTGAAAATATATTGTGAACTTATTTGAATCAGCAGTATTATCTTACATTATTAACAGCCCCCCTTAAATAGGAGAGCACTTCCAGCAGGGAATTTTGCTGACAAACACCTGAAGACTTCGGAATTTATAAACCCTGTCGATGTCCTTTGTCAATTCTACACTATGGAATAAAACAGTAACTCAGCGAACTGTCTGATCAGAATAAGTCAGTATAATTTCTTCACTAATTTACTTCACCAGAAAAATCATTCCTTTTTTCTTATACTAAAAGGTGCATCAGACATATCTTTGAAATTGGAGTTTCCATAGTCTACTATCTCTAACCAGCAATTATCTGAAACTGTGGAAATCTTTTTACCCCTCCCAACGGAAACCGAATCTGGTATGTTAAAGACAATCTGGCTGTCAATTGCAGGATTAATCGATCGGTTCAGTCCTGGTAATAGATCCCAGTTCAAACCATTGTCAAATGTGATATTTAACATTGCATTGCCGTTTCTGATGGTAGTTACTCTAACTGTGCACTGTTGCCCTACCACAAATTTTTCTCCTCCATTTGGATAGAGGATTTTATAGTTCGGATTAAATTCATCAATAGAAGGATCGTAGGGCAATGGTTTTTCTGATGTATCCTCTCCACAAGGTTCACCCATAAAAGATTCCTGATTATTGGTATAGAAATATACTGCCGGTTGTTGAGTAAGTATGTTTTTTTCCACCGGAGTGAGCCGATACCAGATATTATTTTTCCAGTCAATCATCCAAATACCGTTCTCATTAAGGTATCCCATCTGACGGCCAATTACATAGTCATTTCTGTTTCCAAAATACCATCCCCAGAAATCCACATCGTTTCTTAGTTTGTCATGGTATTTTTCAGGACACCAGTTGATACTGATCCCGTATCTATCAATATGATCTGTGTACAAATTAATGGGGGGATCCGTGATTCTACGGAACGCAGTGATATAAAAACCTTTGTGACCATGGGGCACACATTTTGGATCTCCGATTCCCCCGACATTAGCCAGACATAATGAACCATCATGAGATTGAGTGTGTCCACAACCCTCTGTCAGCTTCGGAAAATCATCTTTCCATTTGTAGACATCCCCGGGCCCCCCGATTCCCCGGCCATCATCAGGTATGGTCAGGTATCCGGTCCTGTAATATACCTTTGTACCTACTATGGGATTTATTTCGGCGAAGACCTGATCTTTTACCACTGACATTTGCATAAAGTCGGCATTTCTGAAGCAATAACTCTCCTGCAGATCGGCCAGTATTCTATCGTTGGAGAAGACTGGTACCTCCTTGGAAAGATCGACCTTTATGCTCTTTAATATCCTGCTACTTGCCAGATAATAGATTTCGGTCACATTTCCGGTCTTAAAAGGACTTCCCCGATAAAAGCCAGCCATCATTGGATATCCCGAAACCGTATCGGAAACCGGAACAATCGTTTTATTACAACCGTTGATAGTCACAAGGCAAATCCGTTTTCTGGATCTATCAACATAACAAATCCATTTTCCATCATCAGAAATTGATAGATTCCCTGGAAGATCCGCTTTTGTGTTGGGAATAAGATAAGGTTCGAAATGCTGAATTTCTGAACGATATATACCGGTTTCAGAATACAGACTGTAGATAAAGTAGCCAGGAGGCAAAAGCGAAGCATCCATGACAGTTGCATCATCTTTATGGTTATAAGGAGCACAGTTTTCAGGCCAGTATACAACTGATATATGCCAGGAAATAGTGTCCTTAATCCTGCCATTTACACGTACTTCGCATTGTACTGTAACCATTCCGGTATCAGATAAACTGGGAGTCCAGGAAAACAGGTTACCTTTTATTTGCATATTTTTATCGGTATTATTCAACAGGGAGATCACAACTGAATCATGAGAGAAGCATGAAGCCGGCAGTATGGTATCCAGATACTCATTATTTGCAATGCATTGTGGCAGCATTGAATTGGGATCAAAATTGTAACAATCGCAATATTCATCTACTATGTACAGGCGATCGCATTGACCTATCAGAAGCAGATAA
The DNA here is from genome assembly GCA_964472925.1 of uncultured Fibrobacter sp. Lineage (GTDB taxonomy): Bacteria > Fibrobacterota > Chitinivibrionia > Chitinivibrionales > Chitinispirillaceae > JAAYPC01. Next base: position 3,060 of record CAYYNL010000133.1, read on the forward strand.
ACGAAAATAAAAATGCGAAAAACAAATCTGGCCCTTGCAGGATTTAACATAAATATCATTAAAAAACCTCCTTGCAAATCAGAATGACAATCCTCCCCATATAGAAAGATTGGACATACCAGACTTATTCTGCAGATCTGCCTCATACTTGGCTTTAATAAAGAAAATTCCAAATGGATTGAAATTCCAGCTTATAGTTGGCCTGAGCTGCCAGATTGTTCCAGGCCCCAGAAATCTTTTAGTTGGTTTATCGAAAAACTGGCCCTCTCCAACCCTTTTCTCATCCTGGAACACATCGGATATTTCCCCACCTCTGGCGCTTGCGTTTTTGGCCAAAGAGCTTAAGCCAATACCGATTTCATTGAGATTATTGATCTGGGATTGAATTTCCACAATTATCGCCTGAGAGTTTGGCCCCATAGGTGAACCAAGACACCTGTCAAAATGATTGTAGCGATGGCTTCCCCCAAAAATATGAGTATAAACCCATGGTTCTACATGTGAATATTCGGCATTAACAGAAAAATCTCGTCCGAAAAGAGTGCCAAAATACTGCACTCCCAGTGTCATGGCCCATTTGTTTCCCCAATCATCGGTAAATAGCTTCAGTGGCGATAGAATATCATCCATGAAAAATTCCAGATACCATCGGAAATTATGCGGATAAATAAGGTTGACATCAAAAGAAAGTGCCGCATTATCACGATCGCCAGTGTAATGTTCTACAAATTTAAACGGCACAAGTGGAATAAGGTATGCCCATTCCCATTGACGTTCCTGTTTATCGAAAACTCTGTTACTGTCATTTTCCTGGGGTTCCTGAATACTGCTTCCTGTAACTATTACCTCGTTAATACCAAAATTCAGACGAGAATGGTAAAAGGAGGCATTAAGCCGATGTACATAGATAAATTTCGTTTTGTCTTTCTGTGCCTTTAACAAACCAGCCAAATGAGTGTAGTTAAAAATACCAAAATCAATTTTCCCCTTCAGATAATTAATAGGAGGAGCAGATCCGGAAAGAGTTACAGGAAAATAAACTGCCGGACCGAGTTTCAGATAATCGATTGCAGTTTCCACCAGAAATCGATCATTCTTATAAATAAAACCCCCAAAAGGAATATCAGAAGAGCGAACATGTGAATGTTCCACATTTCTGCCGAACAAATTATACGGAATACCATCGTAAGGCTGATAGCTGCTACCCTTGAAAAGGGTGTCAGATTGGTACTCTGTCCACACATCAATCCCGGAATAATAGGAAAATTTACCAGTATTGGCAAATAATGAAGGGCTGATAATTCCTTTAAGCCCGATTGATGAATTGTCTTTGAATGAAGACTGAATATCCCCAAGCAGTTTGAGGTGAAGTTTTACATTTATATCACGTGAACTGCTTGACCATCGCATTCTCCCCTTCCCAGGATCAGTTCTGCTGCTGTATTTATCGATAAGCAATCGTTCATATAAGGAGAGCTCATCCCCATGCAACAGGCTCACGGTGTCCAGAAATGACTTCAGGACAGCATAATTGAGAGGTTGAAAGAACTGGTTCTCTGGAATTTTAAGTCCATAACGCGATGCCAGGCGGTAAACAAGCTGATTTACATCAACATTAATTGGAATGTTCGGAGCATATTCGCTAAAAGAAACAGAGCAGATCAGTAAAGTAGCCATGAAGACGATTCGTAAATGCATTTTTTTCGCCCGGATTATTATTGGTGATATTTCTTATGAATATCCACAATCGTTTTAACATTTTTTTTTAGGTTTGGTAAATCAGCATATTTCTGAGGTATTTGTTTTGCCACAAACTCCTCAGCTGCAAGATATGCATCTTTGGTATTTTTCTGTTCCAGGAAACTACTTACCATTACATAATAGGCGGTTACCAGATTCGACCAATTAAGCGGTTCACGTTCTTCAGCAGATTTAATTATCCGCAATGCATATTTTCTGGCTGCTTCGTATTTACCACTCCATAATGAAATGTAAGCATTGATCCTTAGAAAAATGGTATTGTCAGGCAGTTCATCGAGAACTGATCTGGCCAAAGAATCCGCTTTTCTGAAATCCTGTTGCTCTATAAGGATCCAGCAAAGCGAATTCTTCGCAGCATAATTGTACGGAAATCTCGAATTAAGGGCTTTTTCGATTAACCTGATCCCTTCCTTCTCTTTATCCTGAATAAAAGGTAACCATTTGAAACTGTTACTCAGATAATAATTAAACACTCCAATCCCCAGGTTAGCTTCATAACAGTCCGGATCCAATCTCTTTACCTTTTTTAGAATCGACATCGAATTGAAAGCATTTGTTACCGCTTCAAGCCAGTTACCTGTTTTGGAAAGAATTATACTGACCCCTCCTATTATATTAGCAATATACAATAAACATTCGATAGAATCTTTACCGCTTATACTGGTAAGCCGTTTCTCAAATACTGTCTTAAGGCTCTCGGCAGCAGAAATAAATGCCTCGCTTTCAGTATAATAGGATTCATAGTCAAGAATGCGGGTCTGATCTATTACAAAAGACAGATAAAGTGCCTCGTTGTCTGCAGGATTCTTACTGCAATGCTTCTGCAAATAGCTATAAGCGTCTTCATAATTCTGATGTACCAGAAAGTGCAGGGCAGAATCAAGATTCTGTTGATCAGTGCCATTGGGTGAAGACAGAATTCCCGTTACACAAAAATTTATTATAATTGACGATATTATAAAGGTTATCCTCATTAGTTCCCCACGCATCCCTGCCTGATGGTCTTCTAACCGTAACGGAGATCATTCAATTTGCTTTTTATTTAACTGCTTAAATTAAACTGTTAATAGTTGCATTTCTAATTTTGTTTTGCCAAACTGAATTTATTCAAAATATTAGCACTCACTCAAAAATAGCAAATAAAATTTAAAAGGAGCACTTTTAAAGCTTTCTTCCTGTTCGCTTGCCCTCTCCCCTGAGGCAGTTCAAATTCTGCAGGTAAATATGAATAATGATGGTCTTTCGAACTCAAAGGAAGTATTTTATGGAGTTTTTAAGAATGTGGAGAAATCAGGACGTGAGTGAGCCTCTATTCAAAGTTACAACTCCTGCCAAATCGCAGATCGCTCGTGCATTTGGTTTAAAAGCCCGCTTTTATGATGCCAATGCCTTTATTCAAAAAGAGATGTTATCCAGACTGGATTTTCAACTTATCCAAGATTCACCTGATAAAATATGGGCTGATTTGGGCAGTGGCACTGGTATGTCAGTAGAGTTAATCAGGCAAAAAGGGATTTGCAGCCAGATCCTGGGGATAGATATCGCCTTTGAATCACTTCGTATCCTTAAATCCAAAGGACTGTCAAATACTTTTCCCCTCTCAGGGGACATTGAGCATCTCCCCTTAAAAAACAACAGCCTTGATGGTGCTATCCTCACTTCGGTTCTTCAGTGGTTCAGTTCGCCCCTTGCTGTGCTAAAAAGCATCTCAAATCTCCTAAAAAGTAAAGGAATACTACTATTTGTTACTTTTACAGAAGGTTCTTTTGCTGAACTTAATTTCATTAAAAAAGAATCAGATCTTCCAATTCCGGTTTTTCTTCCTGACCAGAACAATATCTGCAATCTTCTGAAGAAGGCTGGTTTTACCATTCTGAATACCAATATGTTTGAAAGTACATTATATTTCCCCACCGCTTTCAGGCTTCTGAAAAGTCTCAGTGTAATCGGTGTAACAGCAGTTTCAGGTAATCGCATGTCACGAAAAGCTCTTTTTGATTTTTGTAAAAAATTCGAAGAGAATTTTCAGTCTGACAAGGGAGTTCCAATCAGCTACAGAGCCTTGATTGGAAGTGCCAGAAAGGAATGATCTTACAGATGATCAAAAATAAAATCAAAGGTTTTTTCATTACCGGAACCGATACCGACATAGGAAAAACCTATATATCCAGAAAACTTGCAGACAGTTTTTCCCTTTCTCAAAAAGTCACCTATATGAAACCGGTACAGACAGGGTGTTTTGTTGATGAAAACGGGTTGCTAGTTGCCCCCGATTTTCAGTACGTCTTCCAGGGTAAAGCCATAATGAATGGTACACTGGATCAGCATGTACCTTATCGATTCAAACCGGCCTGTTCTCCACACCTGGCTGCGAAAATAGCAAAACAGTCCATCTCATTGAACCATATATATGACTGTCTGATAAAAATTTCAAAAGAGAATACCCTAACCATAGTCGAAGGTGCAGGCGGGGTACTAGCTCCCATCAGTGAAACTGCTTTTAACATAGATCTTATTTTACACCTGCAACTACCGGTTATTCTTGTCACTTCTCCTAATCTGGGAACCTTAAACCACACATTTCTTTCTTTAAAAGAACTTCGCAGTGCCGGTGTAACGCTTGCCGGAATAGTCTTTAATAATTGCCGTAATGTTCCAAAGGATTTTATATATCATGAAAACATACACATGATTCAGGAGCATACCCGACCAGTTCCAATTCTGGAGGTAGATCATGAAAACCAATGCCAGGAAAGATTCAATGAATTCTGTAAAAAACTTATCTCTCTCTTTTGACCGGCTCTGGATGCCTTTTACTTATTACAGAGATACACTGGATTATCCGCCACTAGTTATTAAGCATGGTTCAGGTATTTACATTTTCGATAAAAATGGACGTGCCTATATCGATTGCATTGGCTCATGGTGGGTAAGTATCTTCGGACATAATCATCCGCAGATAACCGGTGCTTTACGTGATCAGCTGGACAAGCTGGAACATGTGATGATGGCAGGAATGGTCTCTGAACCAGCCCTTAATCTTTCACATCTGCTTGTAGAACTACTTCCTAAAGAATTGAACAGAATTTTTTATTCTGATAATGGTTCAACTGCTGTAGAAATCGCCCTTAAAATTGCTCTTCAATATCATGCACTGCGGGGAAGCAACCGTTCTGAATTTGTCTCTTTTGACGGGGGATATCATGGAGATACTCTTGGAGCCATGTCTGTAGGAATGATTCCTCAATACCACTCTCTTTTCCATGATCGTTTCAAGAAACATCATTTCGCCCATTCACCTTACTGTTACCGTTGCCCTGCATGCCAAAATCCTGCATCTTGTAATGCTGATTGTATGGATTCACTGGAAAAGATTCTGGAACTTCGCCATGATCATATTGCCGCCTGCATTTTTGAACCTATGGTCCAGGGTGCTGTCGGAATGCGAATCTATCCGGCCAAAGTACTTTCCAGAATTTTCTCTCTTTGTAAAAAATACGATATTTTGACAATTGCCGATGAGGTCGCTATGGGATTTGGCAGAACAGGAACCATGTTTGCCTGTGATAATGCCGGAGAAGTTCCTGATATCATGTGTCTGGCAAAAGGCCTTACCGGTGGTTACTTGCCAATGGCTGTCACAGTTGTTAAAGAAAACGTTTTTAATGAATTCCGTGGTGATTATACCACCGAAAGGATTCTTAATCATGGACACACTTTTACCGGAAATCCGCTGGCTTCCAGCGCAGCCTGTGCCGCACTCTCTTTACTTAAACAGTATAACATTCCTTCATCACTGAAAACAATCAGTGAAATTATGGCAAAAGAGCTGGAGAAATTCCGGGAATTTGAAATCGTGGGAGATATCCGTTCCATAGGTATGATCGGTGCTATTGAGCTGGTAAAGGATCGTAAAACAAAGGAAAAACTGCCCGCCGAGCTGCGTATACCATTCAAAATCGCTCAAAAGGCTCTTGATTTCGGTCTTCTGCTCCGCCCTCTGGGCAATGTTATCTACTTCATGCCACCGTACATAATTACTGCTGAACAAATGAAAAATATGTTGTTTCTTACTCACTGTACTTTCAAAGAAGTAATTCATGACGAACTCTCCAATCTTCGATAGGATTCATAGAGAATTAAAACAGCGGAAAGCTGCAATGCAGTTGCGTTCTATTCCACAATATACTGGTAATAATTTTATTAACCTGTCTACTAACAGTTATCTCTCACTTCATTGCAATGCGATAGTACAGGAAAGTGCCAGAGCTTTGACTTCTGGACATTATTACGGGAATCTTGCCTCGCGACTGGTCAGTGAACAATCGCCTCTTTTCTCTATACTGGAGCAGGAAATTGCAGCCTGGGAACAAACTGAATGTGCTCTTCTTTTTAACTCAGGATATGCTGCCAACGTGGGAATCCTTCAGGCATTATGCACCAAAGACACCGAAGTGTTCTGTGACAGGCTTAATCATGCCTCAATATATGATGGCATAATCCTTTCTGGTGCAAAACTCAACCGTTACCGTCACAATGACATGAAAGAACTGGAAGTGCGACTTAAAGCATCTTGTTCCAAAGAGAAACTAATCGTTACAGATTCAGTTTTTAGTATGGATGGAGATCGGGCTCCCCTGGCAGACATCTGCACTTTAGCAAAAAAATATAACTGCCTTACCATGGTAGATGAGGCACACGCAAGCGGAATATTCGGGAATTGCGCCAGTGGTCTATGCGAAGAAGAAGGTGTTGGTGACCTTATCGATATACGTATGGGAACTCTGAGTAAATCAATTGCCGGTTTGGGTGGTTACTGCGCAGTCAAATCTGAATTCAGAGATTACTTTGTTAATTTCTGCAGAAGTTTTATCTACTCGACTGCACTTCCACATCCGGTTTTGGCTCACAATATTGCCGCGATACGCTTTATCCGAGCCAACCCAGACTCAGGAAAGCAGCTTCTTTCCATGGCAGATTCTTTCAGAACAGGATTGCATACGCTTGGCTTTTCTACACTCAATTCCACCACACATATTGTTCCCTGTCTTATGGATAGTGAAGAAAAGGTACTGAATCTCAGCACATTTCTCAGAAATAACGGAATAATCGCACCAGCAATCCGCCCCCCCACCGTTCCAAAGGGGACCGCACGCCTCAGATTTTCCATCTTTCTTGGACTTACCACCGATAAACAGCACTATATTCTTGAGCAGATTAAAAAATGGAAATCCAGTTTATGACAAATTCCATAGTGGTTATTGGTGGATGGGCAGTAGATTCTGCTGTTTTAAGACCAATCTTTGGTAACCGAGCAGTTTATATTGACATTAATCATCTGATGCCTTCTATAGTTAACAGCCAGGGGCTGATTAGCAACTGGAAACAGAAATTGAAGGAACTGCTTTTACCATATTGTTCAACAGGTATGGCTCTTGCCGGATGGTCAACAGGGGCAATAGCTGCTGCTGCTATTGCCGGTCTGTTTGACATATCAAAGCTGGTTCTTCTTTCTGCTACTCCTTCGTTCTGCCGCAGAGATAATTTCCGTTATGGAATGCGTCCGCAAATCGTACAAAAAATGATTATATCCATAAATGATAACAGAGAACAAGTGTTAAAACAATTCTATTGTCAATGTGGATTAACTGATATATCCTTTGATTTCAATCAATACACCATTGAAGAACTTATATGCGGACTTCAATTTCTGATGCAGGCTGATTTATTCCCCATATCTCCTTTACACGATTCTTTATGCCAGATCCACTGTATACACGGTAGTGAGGATAGAATCATTCCTTCAGATGCAGGGAAGTTTCTCTGCCTTCAGATTGGTGGTAAGTGGCACCAGTTAAACGGACCTCATGCTTTTTTTTGTAATAAAAACTCTGAAACCATAAGTATTATTGATAGCATATTTACCGAAAGGAACGATCAAGATGTCAATTTTTAACAAGGCTCAAGAACTATATGAAAAGTCGTTAAATGGAAATATTAGTGAATCGGATATGGATATGATTATAGCCTGGCCGGTGCATGAACTTTCGGTTTTATTTGCCTGCGCAGACCAGGTAAGGCGCAGATTCTTTGATGATACGGTTGACCCCTGCTCATTGATGAATATCAAATCCGGTAACTGCAGTGAAGATTGCGCGTTCTGTTCACAGTCAGCTCATAATCACACTACTGTTGTGATCCGTGAACTGGCGAAAGCCGAAGAGATCAAAGCTCAAGCAATTAAAGCTTTTCAGCATCATCTTCCTTTCTGTGTAGTTTCTAGCGGTCGCAAACTTTCTACTAATGAAATCAGCAGTATCTGCAATACACTCAAGGAATGTCCTGGAGAAAAGCATGCTTCACTTGGTATTCTTGATGAGAATGAGTTAAAGATGTTAAAGGATGCGGGGGTGGTTTGTTACAATCACAATATCGAAACCAGCAGATCCTATTTTCCAAAAATCGTAACCACACATACCTGGGATGAGCGGGTGGAAACTATCAAGCATGCGAAGAAAGTAGGTTTACATGTCTGTTGTGGAGGTATATTGGGGATGGGAGAAACCTGGAAAGAGAGAAAAGAGTTTTGTCTTCAGATCAGAGATCTGGACATTGACACAGTACCGCTGAATTTTCTTAATGCCATTCCCGGGACACGTCTTAATGCACCAGTTGACTCGCCACTGGAGTTCCTTAAAGCGGTTTCTCTTTTCCGTCTTGTAATGCCCAGGCGAACCATAAAGATCTGTGGAGGCAGGGAACTTCATCTGGGACCACTGCAAGGGCTTTTGTTTTTTGCGGGAGCCAACGGATATATTTCAGGTGGTTATTTGACTACTCCTGGAGCAGGAGTGGACAAGGATGATGTTTTGATAGAATCATTGAGATTGAGGAAGAGGCTTGGCTAAATAGGAACGGAGGTTTTTCCTCCGTTTCTTCTTTGAATTTCATATCAAAAATTAACCCATTTACAGAGTTGTCCTCCATAGTTAATTATTAACCTAAAAACCGCAGTAGATTAACGCGAATAACACGTAGGTTAAAAGTCTCCCAAAACAAAAATCGCCCCGCTTGGGGCGATCTAAATGAGGCAACATATTATTCTTAGATAAGACTTAAAATCTCATGAAAAAGTTCCAAGTCTCAACCGGTGCATATTTAGTCCCCTGTTCATTCATTTGCCAATCATGCCCACCTGAATGAACAATAACTCTTACCGGATAGCCCTCTCTGCATCCCTCGAATTCAGTGGTGACACGTTGTCCGCCGTTGGGAGTCGGAATGTTTTTCGGGATAGTACACCCATTGTCTTCAGCATGAGTCAAAACACAAAATTTTCCACCTCGCTTGGCTCCTTCATTATTAACCCATGGACAGGTATTATCACTAGTGCCAGATATCTGCAAATACGCAATAGGAAGATGTTTGTTTTCCGGCAGCCAGATATTATAATTGGCGGGGGCATAAGTGGCTACTGCCCGCAAATCATTCTGGAATGACGTAGACAGGGAATAGGTAAACATTGCACCAAAACTGAAACCACAACTGAAAATCCGCGAGGTATCGATACACAGATTTTCCTTAAAAAGCTTCAGCATGTCAGCAAAGAATGTGTGCTCGTAATCACCACCCCAAGTACCATCTGAATTACCCTGTGGAGCAACAAAAATGCATTGTATGCCGGCTTTTTCTGCTTGCGTTTTAAGGTTATAATAATTTTCGCTTACAGTACCCTGAGCGCTACTGCCCATACAGTGCATACCAAATATCAAACGGTAAGGTTTATCTTTATCGTAGTTAGATGGAATGTCGATAATAAACGACCGGTTCCTTCCAGCACTTGTAATATTGTATGTGCCGGATTTGGTGATTTTCTCCAATGGTTTTCCGCAACCACAACTGGGAGTAGGATCATCTTTTTCATTGTTTGCTTTCAGGGTGATTTTTATCTGTTTATCCCCCAGTGAGGTAATAGGAACCGATTTTGTCTTGTACCCGGTTGCAGTGACCTTGATGGTATCGATAACTTCATCGGCTGCCTTGAAACGTTGGCTGTTGGAAAAAGTTGATCCGGCATTAACACGATTCAGGGCATAGCCCCAACTGCTAAATGGTATACATCTGAATGTTGCTTCGAAATTACCAATCGCAGCTTTAACCAGAAGGATATTTGATGAATGGTAATATTTTGAAATATCGAAATTAT
>CAYYNL010000134.1:0-12984 GCA_964472925.1 uncultured Fibrobacter sp.
TATTCTGATTTGCGTCACCAGCATCCGCATTATCTGACATCCGGTCGATGTACGTCTTAATCCATTCTACATCATGGAAACTATTCTGATTGTCACTGAAATCAAACGTGAGTCAAAGCAGTATGGCATAGTCTTAATCCATTCTACATCATGGAAACTATTCTGATAGCTGGCTTTCTAACCCCCTGATTTTAAAGATGTTACAAACCGGTTTTTCAACCACCCAAGTTTTTCTTTACAATTGGTCATTTCTGTCATTCCTCCGGTAAAGAGTTTAAATAAACTATCTCCTTTTATTTCAAAGATTTAGGCACTTTTTCATTTAAACAGCCTTTTTCGGCCTGAAAATCCTGGTTGAATAACCTCTCTTTTAAGGTGCCACCTATTCTATTATATATTTATAGAATATATATTTGTGAAACCCTCTCCGAAACCCCCCAATGTGGAGCTCATACCATTTATTTGAAAATCCGTTTCCTTATCATCCTGCCCAACATCTTATTCCTAATCCGTTTGCCAGCTGCCCCCTTCAATATGTGCGACAGATCATTTAACCTAAAAACCGCAGTAGGTGATGATGAAGAACAGTAAGACATTGATGCAGAAAGGACTGAATGCCTTTATGCGCAATAGATTACGTGTTATTCACGTCAATCTACTGCGGTTTTTAGGTTTGACAGTCTCGCCAAAGTATACATTGTACTTACCAAACCTCTCATATCCAGCCTCCCTGAAAATTCTCAGCTTTTTCTCACAGTATAATGTAATCTACCTGTTCCACTTTACTGCCAATCCCTATTATACGCACCTCCGGCTCACAATTGCCACACAAAGGATAAATGCGTACAGAATCGCTTTTCAGATCTATCACTCTGGAAAGCTTTTCCTGCATCTCCTCTGTAGACTCTTTACTGATCAACCCTTCAAATACCGATTTCTGTACTCTATAAGCATACTCCGAAAGAATCTTTACAACTCTGGACCTGATCCGGTCATCAACTATATCAAATGCAATCACATATTTCATACGCCCTCCTCCACCTTCTCCACTTCCCCCTCATCTCCACCCTCTTTTACTAAAGCAGTTTTCCATGAGAAAGGCATATACTCCTTCTCATTCTGTATGCACTCCCGCAGCTTCTCTGCCTGTTTCCACATCACCATCCTCCAGGACATTTCCCGATCATCAGTCCAGGTCCGGTTTTTACTGTTGCACCACTCCTCATAGTGACGGATAAAAATCTTCAGAGATTCTTTTTTCAGATAAACCTGCCCCGCTTCCCCACGGGTTTCAAAATCATCATCCTCTAGCATCTTCCGATTAAACAGCTTCAGTACCAGCCTGTCCACCAGTGGATGTCTGAACTCTTCCATCAGATCAAGCGACAATGAAGCCCTTCCGTAGGTAACTTCATGGAAAAAACCAATATACGGATCCAGTCCGCAAGCTTCCAGTATCGCCTCGATCTCCCTGGCCACAAAAGAGTATCCAAATGAAAGCAGCGCATTTACTGGATCAGTTGAAGGATGATACTTTCTTCCAGAAAAAGTGCGGCCGTGCATAAGACACTTGGCAAATTCCTGAAAATAAAGTCTTGCCCCGCTACCTTCATATCCCCGGATCGTTGCCAGATCCAACTCCTGATTATGGATAATTTGACAGATCTTCTCGAACTGCTCCCTGACAGTATCCTCAAAACGGTAGGTATTACTGCTGCTGTAATGATAATCCATCAAGACATCCATACCATTTCTTATTTTTGCCTCAACATATCTTCGTGCCATCTCTGCACGCCGTTTCTCATTTGCGAACTGTGAATATTGCGCTACTCTCAGGATGGAGTTTTTTCCTTTTGCACTGACCATTTTACCCTTAAAATGCCCGTCAATAGTCATCATGGCAACATCTCCGCCATTATCCAGTATAGAGAGCATGGCTTCGGTAGTGGGATGAACTCCTCCAAATAACACCAGTGTCTGTACCTCCTTTGCAACCCTGTCTGTCAGCAATTCTCCATCCTTGATTACCTGTATTCTTGGGCCATTCTTTTTTACGCAGGCCCCCTGCTCAGTCACATAGATAAAAGACATCGTTTTTCCTCCATCTTAAAGGTGAAGTATTTCGCAACTATTCAGTTATCTGTTCGAAATAAGTAACTGGCCATATATGAAAAAGAATATCTGTGCTGACAGCTCAAAACAACGCTAAATAAATTATACAAGAAATAAAATGTGCTTTTCAAACAAATATTTCAAAGAGCAATAAAATATCTGTAATTCTTACAAGTAACACTCTTTTTCCATATTTAATAGCAGCAAGTTAAGACATGCTTTTCGCTGCGATTCGTTCTGTGATGTGGTGGTGATGAGAAATCTGGTGGTTGCACCATCATTGCCGAAAGTTCCCTCAATCTGATCCGGTCTGCATTTATCAGTGATTCTGAAACTGTTTTCTTCATCAGCCTCTCTGCTAAAAGTAACAGTTGTCACTGATTTTACAAATGGTTCTCTGCATATCCTCTCAATATACGGGATCAGCCCCTTATGTTCTGGTGGATTACCACCTTCATTAAAACGCAGTTTCTTTTCTGGAGCACTCTGGCATGAATGCGGCAGCAGTTTCTCTTTTTCTCTTAAAAAGACCTCTGTAAATGTTTCGTAAAAAAGCTGTCCCGAAACATTAAGTGTTGTAAAGGTTTCACCATCCTTGTTTATCGATTCTATAAGTGGTTTAAACCTGGTATCACACTCTATGAAATGTTCTTTTGATATTGAAGTTTTCTGGTTAAGAACCGATAACTCCCCTGCATACTGAAGATAAAAGTTAATGTCCAGGTTTATTGGCAGAGGTGGTAGAATGATTATATCAGAAAATTTTTCGTGCATATATGCGACCGTAATTCCCAATGCCTGCCCTATCATCCCGGCAAAAGAGATCTGCGCCTTGTATCCGCCTGTGGCATTTATCAATATGCGGTCTTTTCCCCTGCAGCGTACCTCTTTACCTATGAGTTTAACCAGATTCTTCAGGCCTCTATCTCTGAAGCGGTTTATGTCGGTATCACAAAGATCCTCGATTACCAGAAATTCCACTTCACGAAAATGCACTGAAGATTTTTGGGACCCTACATAGTCTTTGAGCACAGCACCTATAAATCTACCTTCATCGGAATCGGATACCAGAAACACACAACGCTCGTATACGCAAAGGTATTTATGCTTAATGATTCTCTCAATAGAATTAAGTTCAGCACAGCACCGATATGCATCGGGTTTTAAAATCAGTTCATTTACAGTTTCATTCACATCTCTTTTATCTGCAAATTCTTTCAGGGGTGATTGCGGTCCTCTGGATAATTTGGTTAATAGACTGGTACCCACAGTGCAGATCAGTGTATCAATTTTTTCTGAAATCATCACAGTCATCTATTCTTGTCTATAAGTTCAAACAGTTTTGTTACGGCTTTTATACCGGAAGCATATTGGTTTTTCAGATTTTCAGCTTTGGGTGCCCCTCCGTTGGGATTTTTGGAACCTCCATGCGCGATCTGATTTCTTACATGTTCGAGAGTATTGATTTTATCCCATAAATCATGGTCATTACGCAAAATCTCTCTTAATGCGTCTTTCCCTTCCTTTTTCCAGAACTCGTAATCACCTGTTTTATCCTCACTCTTGAGATATTCCATCATTTTGCATTCTACCGCAATCTGTAAAGAGATTATCGCCTGTGTAAACATCTCTTTTTCTGCCAGAAAGATTGAATATTCTGCCAGGGATGAGCTTTTTGAACTTTTTGTCAGGCGTTTACACATATTTATCAGTTCATTTTCAACGGCTTCTATCCACCAGAGATCAGACTGATTGGTTTGCGGTTTCTTTTTAAGAATATTGCTGAGATTTCTCAGACAGTCATCGAGTTGCAGACAGAAGTTAGTTTGAACTATTTCCGAAAACCTTTTTAACCATCCGGAGGCCTCTTTCCAGTCTTTTTCGATAAGTCTGGCCAGCAGAAAGCCATCCAGTCTTTCCCTTAACAGATGAAGAGCAGTAGTATACTCACTATAGAACCAGTAGCGACTAAGATCGCGGACATAAGAGATTTTTTCGGTATCGATGTATTCACCGTAAACCAGTTCTATCATTCGCCGCTTTCCATCAGTTACACTGTATTGCAATGTCTGATAGAGTAAAAGTGGCATGGAACGGAACCCATGAGTTATATCAAACAGAATAGGGACATCAGAAGGAATAATCATCATGGTTTCCATATAAGAGGAAAAAATACTGTCAATGGTTTCGGAATCGATTTTTGGATCATGTGCCATAATTGCAACAGGAATTCTGAATTCATTGGTAAGGATCTCCTCCAATGTTTTCAGTATGGAACCTGAAATCTCTTTACCCATATCCAACTTTTCCAGTAAAGAATAGTATTTCTCATTGTCTTCTTTTACAGGTTCCAAAAGGGTTGCCCAGTCTGAAGTAAAGGTGCCGATTATATAGATCGACTGAAATTCGCGGAAACCGGTCTTCAGAAGAGCTTCCAGGAAAACACTGGTTGTAAACTCTTTTCCTGATGGAAAGCGATAGGTGGTTTTACGGTAACCGTTTTCCTTTCTAAGCCCGGTCCCGATGGAGGTAATTAAAACGTATTTGTTTTGCATGTCAGACTTGTTTCATATTAGTGATGGGTTTATCATTCTGGATAGTATAATACTATTCCGCCCATGGGGATTTTACCATCGACAAGGTTTCTTGTTGTACCCCATTTTCCATTTCTCCCTTTAGGCTGACAGAGGTATTTTTTTATATCATCTTCATCATTCTCTGGCCGATGGGAGTAAGTTATGGATTCCAGGTGTGAAAATCGCCCAACCCGTAAAGCTGAGATGCCTTTTTTCTTTTCATCTTTTTCATCCAGCACCTCATATATCAAATCCTGAATAAAATCCGAAGCCTTAGTTCCTATTTTATAAAAGTCTGCCTCTTCACTTGAGAAAGCGAATGTATAATAATCGGAGCATTTCTTTAAAATCCAATTGACATCTGGTTTAAGACTGTTACGATCTGATAAAAGCTCATCATCAATAATAAGCCTGAATTCAAATTCAGTTTTCTCAGTTATGGCTTCAACGAACATTTGAACGCCTTCACCACTTATATTTTTACCGATTGATTCCTTACCACAATTAACAACTTTAACAATCATTGTAGAATCCGGTGGTAAAAAAGCATCACTTAACTTTATACCCTTGAAAGGATCATCCTGAACCTTTTCATATTTAAGAATGATCTTTTCAATATATTCACCCAATTTTTTCCTTTCATTTGAGTTATGAATTCTATTCTCTGCTTTTGCCAGTATTTCTTCTTCTTTATTACAAGACAAAGAATCAAGAACAGCAGTTCTTATTGCTCCTTTTAAAGAAGAACCTGGTAAATATGGCTTATTTCCGGTAAGAGGGAAGCACTGTACCAGTAGTTGATTATTTATACTGAGATCATTGATGTTTTCTGTATATGCTTTTTTGAAAGAAGCAGATACTTTTGCCCGATGAATCCACATATCGCGATTTTCCGGATTGAAGGCGTCTGCAATGATTCTTCTCAATCTGCCGATTGCAAACCGATCTTCGACCGTTTTTACAAACAGGGCCGAGAAGGTTTTGTCTGATCTGAGCATGTTGTTGATGTTGATTCTATAGAACCAATCTTCTTTAACAACATAGCCCAGAGGATCTAGTTTATGGTCTTCTCCACCGCCAACATGGACCGGCATAAATGCTTTCGCTTTTATGTTAAGGTTTTTTCTCATGCCGAATACTCCTTTACAATTTTTCCCGGAACAGGGTAGAGTACTGTCATGCAGTTTTCAATTATCCGGCTGTTATCATGGATGACCGCCAGTACTTGACCTGCTGTTTCGGATCCAGATTTTACTTTAAGCACCGATCCTGGTACAATCTGAATGATCGGCTTCTTGAAAGGATTTCCGGTATCAAAGCCACTCCAGACTTTTCCGTATTTTGTTTCAATCTGATAAAATGAGTCTTTAATGGAAACAGAACCATCAGGCACACACCTTGACAATGACAGATAATATTCACTTTGATCTATTTTTGGGAAATTGGCATCAATTGGTTCAGTATTAATTTTCACCTTTCCCAGTCCTATTGTCTGATCCCTTCCATAACCGATTTCAAACATTTTGTGAAGAAATTCTGTTAATTTACTGCAACTCCATCCGGTCGAAACATAAATATCGACTTTACTCCAGATACCATGATACCAGTTTCTTTCATAACTGAAAAGGCCATTACTTTCCAGTGATGTTCCAGTTAAACGATCAATTTTATTACGAAGCTGAATATCTGAGAAAGGTGTATCGTGGTATCTATCAGGAACTGTTTTGGCCTGATTGTCCAACTCTGAAAGATCCCAGTTGCATTTTTCTGCAGACTGCCTGAAAACCCACTTTCGTTTTGAAATTTTCTTTAGCATTTTCTTTTGCTGTGCTGAGATAGAATCAGGGATCGTTTTGGGAACCAACGGCCGTGGTAACCACCCTGAAGGAAATCCATCTGAGAAAACCAGTTCCGGTTTTTGTTCAGCAGCACTAGTCCTGAAGCTCTCAAATCGGTCATTACCGTATTTGTATAGCATTGTCCAGCAGGCATGTCCAAAAAGAGTATCAGACCTGAATGGTGAACCGATAGCACCTTCAGGTTCAATTGTAAATTTATAGACCATTGTTTCAGCTCCGATTCAGTTTTGCGAGCATTTCATCCAATGTTTTATAAGAACCTTGAAACTTATTACCGGTAACGGTTATATCTTTAAAAGCAACCTGTCCGCACCCTCTGGAACCAGATCCACCAAGGGTATCGTTTTCAACAAGCTTTAATGCTTCAACTACAATCTTAAAATTATCATAGTCCGCCTTCCCAGAATCTCCTAAGTCAAATACACGATAAACGATTTCAAATGCGAATTTCACTCCTGGAACAACACGTTCCTGATTGCGTAAAGAGCTGCCTTTTGCAGTACCTGTCATTCGGTCTATAGCTGTGCTGTATTTTATTTCCAACATTGTCTCTGGATTGAATTCACCCACAATGTTTGCATCACGCACTACAAGTCTGGTTATTCCACGTGGGGATTCCGATTTTTCAAGAGTACCAAAGATTTTACATACAGGACAATCATGATCTTTACAGGAATGAGGATTTTCATCTCGAATTTTTGCCAGCTTCCATTCAGTCAAAAATCTCATTTTGCCTTTAAGTGAAGACCCTGGAATATATGGCTTTTTTGACATAGGGTTTTTAATGACCGCATTATCCAGACCACCAATTTCGAGTGCTTCTTTTCCAGCACCAATGTGCAAACCACTTAATACTTCTATTTCTCCATTAATTTTCATATTTTCAATTATCTTCATATTAATAATCCTTTTGAGACTGGTTTTTGGTATATGCGCTTGAATATCCTACTACAGCTTCAAACAACTGACAGAAGATCGAAAAATTCTTTTTCCCGTCATCATCGGGTGTTATTTTATTGATAGCTTGACATAGAAACTCCTTGAATTCTTCGGGAATATTAAGTGATTTCTGACCACGATTAGCATTGTATATAGCTTTTGCCTTTATGAGTTTAATCCTTCCATACAATTGTTCCCACAAATTATTATTGGCTTTAAGCAAGTTTTCTATGTTTTTGACTTCGCTATAGAAATTTCTTATTTGACTTGTACTCAATTTTCCGCTTATGGTTATTTCTTTTGCCAGCCTTTCAGCATCATCACCTAAAAGATCCTTGGAATTAAAGTCGGGGAGTCTAAAATTAATTGACTTCCCATTTCTATCTTCAGAAAATGGCTTTTTACCCTGAACAGAATTTCGATGCCACGAATCCTGTTTATAATTTTGGTTCATTTATTCCTCCCTGTTGTTTTTGATTTAGATCGGGTTTTATACGTCGAAATAGCTATTCCCACCGGTAAGTTTTTAAAAAGCAACGATTCTTCCAGATTCGGTGTTTTTGTAATAAGCAGATCTCTAAACGGTTTTTCATTTCTCCAATCTTTTTCCCCATCTTTTTTGGGAGCAAGATTTCTGCTTATATCGTAAACGAATCGGAAACGATGCTTCAATTTTTCCATGCTGTTTTCCGGTGCCAGTTTGTAATCTTTATGATACCTCAGAAAACGGTAAAGCATTGCATTCCGATTATTACTCTTATCATAACTGGTTTCCTTGATAAATTTCTCCCAGTCTTCAGCAAATTTTATCTGCGCAGGGAGTTCTTCCTTCCACGACATCGTTTCATTGAACAAGGTTACCTTGTCCTTACCTTTTGAAGGATCCTTGGAAAGCTCAAGGAGTTCTTCTGAATTTTCTACCGCATGAGATACCGGTGTTGCAGGCTTGAAAAGTTCTATTCCAGCAGAAAGTGTCATGCAAGGAGTTTCTCCTGTATACCTTTCAAATTCCTCCCGAATCTTTCGGGCACAATCAATGATTTTGTCCCATGGACCGATAAGACAGAGATCATCTCCACCGGCAAATAAAGTGTAAATATATTGGAAATTATTATCGCCATTCAAAAGTTCAGGAAGATATCCTGCAAAAAACCAGTTAACCATTCTGGAAACAGAAGCTACCCTCGATACACTCAGAGTGGACTTTCCGTTAGAATCTCTAAACCCTTCCGAAAAGAACAACCCCATGTTGTCTACATCTGCCTTAAGACATGCCAGAGCCTGTAAGCCCTCACTTTTTTCAGATATCTCTTCAAAAGTAAATGGTTCACCACTCTCATTCTTAGGTATATAGTTTGAATAGTGTAACTCCGGAATGACATGTTGATTGATATTCAATTTATTAAGTTTGTATATTGTTAATATTTCGGAGGAATCCTCTTCTTCTATTTCTGTCAAAAGTCTCACTTTATACCGGTTAAAAATCTCATTTCCCCTCTCGATAACCATGCATTCAGATCTATGAAGTTTTGAGCCAAAAAGAATGGCTTTATCACAGTTAGCGCCTCTGCTTTCTTCATGAATGCCTGGCTCCTTACCGCAGATATTACAAACTTTAAAATTATGGAAATCCGGATATCGTTTATTGTCCACCCAATCAGATGGATTACTCAGTACACATGACAGAGGTTTTGTTTTAGCTATATTCAACGAATTACCAGCTCTTTTAAAAACCTCCTGAAATTTTTCCAGATTAAAATCACTGTAGTAAAATTTCACCCCGTTATCCAGAATGAAACGAAGTTCTCCAAAAAACTGATTATATGTCCAACTTTCTATTTTTGAACGAATTTCAGCCATCAATTCATCATGTTTTTTCGCATCAGGCAGTATTATCTGGAATTTACCGCCAGCAGTTGTAATTGCATTAATAACCGGAATTCCATATTCTTCTGTAACAAATCTTGCAGCAAGAATATTGTACAGATTTACCATGAACGATCGGCCACGTAGAAGCTTTGCAATACTTTTATCAGACTGTCCGGACAATGAGAATATGAAATTCTGGATCCCTGAAAAATCTCCGGAAACAAGGCGAAACGACTGTTCCTGTGGTTCCTTACCTGTTTCACTATAATTAACAGCCATTGCTGCGGCTATCGCTGAAGTAGTCAATAGATGATCTGCCAGCGGAATGTCAGCGTATCCTTCCTTTGTAGAAGAGGGTACACACCAAAGATAACGAATGATAAGCGAAGCAACCGACTCCAGAAAAATCACCGGATTCCTTGTGGAAATTGCGCTGAAATCTCTTTTGAAATCATCCATAAGCAAATGGTATTGTTCGCTGCTAAGACACACCTGACTTTCAGGAAAAACCTGATCTCTCCCAAGTTTTCCAAGATTGTAGTAAAGAGTCTCTTTTGCTACATTTTCTTCAATTCGTGCCCTTGTAAAAAGCGATACCAGAGGCTTCTTGATATAGGAATCCGTTTGCGTACCATCGTCATCCACTGCCCTATCAAGACCTGCAGATGCACGATCTGCATAATGTACTATTTTCTCTCCTGTACTGTCAGAATCTGGGAGATGGTGTTTACTTGCCAGTTTCTGAAAGTTTTCAAAACCATACCTTCGAACCGGTTCAAGTTCCATAAATTTGTTACGGAACCTGAAAAAGAAGTCTGCAGTCCAGAGAGAATGCGGATATTTTACAAGATCCTCCATACCTCTGGCATCTTTTGACAAATTATTTCTGTCGCTTTTACAGGCTCTTTGCAAAGGTTTTCCGATATCATGGAGCAATGAAGCCAAAGAAGTGCAGTATACATTATCTGACATTTGCTTCATGATACCTTCTGTTCTATGATTATTTACATCCATTTAAGCTTCTCCCTGGAAGTAATGATTTTCTATGTCAATATTAAATTACTGTTCTTTTTTTAGCAGACTTTACTTTCTTTTACATTTTCTCTGATTTTTCTAAATATAATCCGATTTTACTCTCAAAACCTGAGAGTAAACACAAATTTTAATCGCAGATTATCTTATTTTCCCTCAGCTCGCCTATAATCTCCGCAAGAATCTTATGACAATTCTCTGCATGAACCTGCACATCTTCAAGAAGCTTACGTTTCTGGGGGCCCGATTCAGTCCAGCAATGGTCAAAACCATTGCGCAAATCAACCAGAGTTTTTATAAAGCTCCTGAGCTTTTCCATTATCCCCTTTTTTACCAGCATATCATAAAAAGGTTTTAGCGTTTCTTTAAATTCGTTCCTGCCATTTTCGTTCTTGCCATTTTCGTTCTTGTCATTTTTAAAATTCCACTCTTCCTCTTTTTTCTGAATCATTATCAGAAAAACTTCTGCAGCTATTCTCCCCTTTCTCCCATCATCATTATTCATGTTCCTCTTATGCTTCTCTTTTGCACCCAACACACCTATAGAACCTATACACTCCCTCATTACTGTAAAAGACTGCATATAAAAACCATGGCGGTTAAGCAACTCTATAAAAGCTAACTGTGTCAAGAAATATAAATAATCATATTTGCCTGATGGCGGACAGGACTGAGCAAGACTGGAAAATTTATCCATAACCAGCCTGAGAAGCTGTGAATCGGCACCAGAACAGCTCTTTGCTTTTTCTGCAATCAAAGCCAGAGCCCTGCCCGCTTTCTCTGCTATATGATTTACATCTACATTTTTTATTATATGAGAAAGATCATTAAGGGCATCTATAAGCGATTTATCTCTTAGCGCAGAAAAGGAGTCGATACTGGTATTTTCCGAAAGCTTTGCAAGCCTTGAAGTATCTGCACTTTCAACAAGATCCGAAACTCCATCAGCCCATTGGTTTATCTGATAAAATCCTTTCATATCTATAATAGGTTTACCTGGTGCATCATGTGCACCATAATATACCGCCATTAACTGTATGTTTTTGGTCTTCTGGATAAAACTTAATGCTGCAGACAGAACTATCGAAAATGCCCGGTATCCATGGGTCATATCAAACCACACTTCATCGTTAAAATCAACCAGTGACAGTATCTTTTCAAACCATTTCCACTGATCATTTATCAAATCGTCTGAAATATGCACCAACTCAAAATCGACACTGGGATTTAACCGTCTTTCAAGCTCCTCTTTCAGTATTAACCCATTTTTATCATAGGAAGACTTGGTCACCAGAATTCGGATTCTGTCGAAAAATGCGCCCCCATGCATTTCAACAATTGCAGATTGCACATAGCGGGTTTCTGAAAGCTTTCCATCATTGTATTTTTCGGACGAATAATTGCCTGTTCCAAGAAAACTGACAAATACTTTGCTCATATAAACTCCTGTGCTTTAATACAAAAACCAAACCCTTTACTGCCACTTCAGATTATCCAGTCTGTACTTTCCGAATCCAAAAGCAGTATTTTTTCCCACCGACAGAATCTCTCCCGCCTTAAGAAAGGGAAGAAAAGTTCCTATATCACCGATCAGTTTAACCTCTCCAGTAAACCCATCATAGTCTATCTCTCTTTTCTGACGTGTACTGAATCGCTTGTTCTTAACCCATTCCATATTTACTTCAGCACTTATCGAATTTTCCCACTTCTGAACAAGTGCCCTGCAATCATCAAAATTTTCTCCATCACAATGAATAGTATAAAGGGTGGTTATACGCCTCAGAAGGGTGGTAAAGAAAGCATAGTTATCATATCGGTCCACTATTTTTCCATCTTTCCTTAAAAGTAATGGAGAATAGAAATCGAGTGTACATTGACCCTGTGCTTTTTCAGCTTCTCTGATATGACAGATATCAGGATCAAATTCCATAACCACTTCGCTTTTCCCAACCTCATAGAGCAACCGATTATCGGTTCGGACCTGTAAAAGCCGGTACCGGATATGTTCTTTTCCAAGTCCCTGAGATCCAAGCTTATTAAGGGTAAAAATAAAGTAGGGAAGTGACTTTATAGCCTTACCTACCAGAACCAGACTGACATTTACTGTATCTCCCTGCTGAGCACACCAGAGGGTAAATGGGTGCGGTATAGCCTTATACTGACGCATTCTTGCTGCATCCGAAGATGGAACGGTTTCAAAAAGATAGCAGTAGATGCAGTTCTGCCGAAGAATACAGCCGTTGCAGGATTTTTCGATTGTAGGACAAACCAGTTTTCGCAGGGTTATACCAAACCCCCCACGTATTGTTGCAGCCGGAAATCTGGATATTGAGTTCTCTCTGGACAGTTGTAGTGTAATATCGAATTGCTTATACTCTATGGAGCAGTTAAAACCTTCTGATGACAAAGAACACATTGAACAATTCCTGAAGCAGAAATAAAAATTGGCAAGGCGCAGGAGAAACTGACAATATTTCTGGTTAAAATATCGGAATTCTCAAGCCCTAAAATTATTACATAATTAAACCTAATTCCTACTATTTATTTAAATATAAAACAATTTCACTGGCATTCCATATTATTAAAACGACTTCCAA
>CAYYNL010000135.1:0-2045 GCA_964472925.1 uncultured Fibrobacter sp.
ACAAATCAGATGAGCAGATTGCAAAAGAAACCGGGATGCCTGTGGAAAAGATCAGAGAAATACGGGAAAAGTTACGAAATTAATTTTAATAAAGAATAGTTTACAATGTAAAATAGAATGTCGCCCCTTTATTTTTAATTCCCTCTGCCCAAATTGTTCCTCCATGTTTTTTGATAATTCTGTAAACAGTAGCCAATCCTACTCCAGTACCTTCGAACTCCGAATCGCTATGTAACCTGTGAAAAGGCTGAAAAAGTTTTTCTTTAAATTTCATATCAAATCCTGCTCCGTTGTCAGATACATGATAGATTGCACTACCTTCTTGGATATCAACCCCGAATCCAATCATGGGGTCATCTTTTTTTCGAGTAAATTTCCAGGAGTTGTTCAGGAGATTTTCCATGACAATTCTTAAAAGTCCCGGATCACCGTTTGCAAACACATCCTTTTGTATATCAAGGCAAACATTACGTGCAGGCTCATTTTTCTGCAGTGTATTTATTACTTCTGTGGCAATAGCACTCAGATTAACCTGTTTCCGATGAAGCTCTGTCCTGGTTACTTTTGACAATGTAAGCATATCCCCGATGAGCTCATTCATCCGGTCTGCAGATTTTCTGATAATTGACAGATATTCATTTCCGCTGTCATTGAGCACCTTTGAATATTCATCCTGCATCAGTTCACAGAAAGCCTGTATGGTATGAAGAGGGGCACGCAGGTCATGAGACACTGAATGACTAAATTCTGAAAGTTCACGATTTGATTCCTTTAAACTATTGTTAAGGCTCACTATCTTTTTTTCCCATTTCTGTCTCTCAGTTATATCCGTGACCATTCCCAGTTTAACATGTAATTTCCCTGTATTATCAATAAGACTGCTTTCAGATTCTATTACAGAAACCAACGTTCCATCCCTTTTGCGCAGGTTTTTCTGTCTTATTCCTCTAATTCTGCGATCTGCTCCGTGAAAAGTCTTCTGATCCCCATCCAGAAATTCACAAACATCCTTTCCCTTCAGCTCATTTAAATCGTAACCCAGTATCTGTGCCATTCTCTGGTTGATATAACTGATCCTGTGATTCTCATTTATAATCCAGATTCCCTCCTGGGCAGTTTCCACTATTGAACGGTAATACTTTTCACTCTTCCGTAACTCATCTTCCACTCTCTTTCGCTTTTCTATCTGAGTTCTTAAACCATCGTTAGCCATTGACAAGGCAATCGTCCTATCCTTTACTTTTTCCTCCAGTTCAGTCCTGGATTTCAGCAATTCGGATTCGACCTGTTTTCTTCTGGTAATTTCCAGTTGTGCTTTTTCATTGGATTCCTTAAGATAACGGATAAGATCCTCATTTTTAAACGCTAGCCGGAAATTTGAACTAATTATTGAGCGGTTGGCTTCTGCTGAAGAACTGATCAGAATGGTAAAAAACACTAACAAGATTGCAAGAGCCAGATGGATCGGAGTTCCCATTGTGAAAAATATTACTATCTGGGGTACTAATGTAGTTAGGGTAAAGCCATAGTATGTCATCCTTAAAGCGGAATAAGTAGCTGCAGCTCCTGCACACATCCCACCCAAAACTACTGCTACCATCATCTGATAAGCAATGGAACTGTGAAGAAACCCAAAAAATGCTGCACTTCCCCAAATGCCTCCAGAAGTCATTAAAAAAAAGAAAGAAAGATTTTTCCACCTTTTAACATGCCTATATTTTACTGAATCCGATTTGAAAAAAGTAAACAAGACTATTCTTAAAAAGGCAAAAAGGAAATGAGCCAATAACCAGCTTATAATCCAGAAGTGAGGAATAACGTCCCACATTAAAATTGAGACGATACTGCTGTTAATTACAGTAGCAATAATCCCTATAGGCAACAGGCTGATTAATAAGTTAACCTTCTTTGCCAATATCAGATCATTTAAACTGTCCTTCAATGGTTATTTCCTTTATAGCTGAAGAGTATTAAACCGAGGCGTAAAAATGTGACAGAGTATGAATAGTCGTTTATAATTATTTTTTTAAGCAAAGTAAATGCCC
>CAYYNL010000135.1:2145-12855 GCA_964472925.1 uncultured Fibrobacter sp.
TTGAATAAAACAGAGATCCCAATTCACTGTCATCCGATAGTAAAAAACAAAAAGCAACTGCCCAAAATCGTTTAACCAGTCGCTTTTTGTGAAATCCCCTCTTTATAGGGAGGAAGGGTATTAAGAAGTCCTAAAGTAGTGTTTTATGAAGATTCAGAGAACGAAATCATAGTATCTGGCAGCCTTTATTTGAGTCTCAACTACACCATGATCTTTATTTTTTGGTAATCGGCACTCCGTTTTTGTCACAGGAATAAAACGAGTTCCATTCTCCATCCACCGGAAGATTGTAACCCTCAGTCCAGTCAGCCCAGGCACAGGTAGGTTTACAACAATCCTGCATGGTGGTAGTATGGTATCCCTCCCGAAAAGACCCTTTTGCCTTTGCATCTGCAGGAGTCCGTACTTTCGGATCCGGTAACGGCAGATTCTCTTCTTTGAGGCGACAACCAGTTACCCTGGTTAAATTATCCGGACAGCGTACCCGCTTTACCATCACCTCCCAGTTCTGATGATAAAGAGAGTTAAGTTTGTTGGTTTCTATACAGGAGCGCCTGGTATCTTCGGTAATCTGTTCTGAAGATTTGACAAGAGCCTGATCGCACATCTCCTTTATTTTTTCCTGACATGCTGACGAGAGTACTCCGTCAACAGTGGGCGGCCATCCCTTTTTACACTCCTCATATCTGAGAAACGATATGCCACCGCTGCCAGGATTCTGATAAGGATATCCATCATAGATAAATTCATCAAATACAGTGGTATTACTAAAAGCAGGATCTTTGTAACAGGAATTAAAGGCACCGTATCCACCTGCACCCATAAATACGTCGAAACCTTTGGGACCGCTTGCTGCGGTGTTAAAGCTCTGGACAACCAGAGGTTTTGGATAAGGAAGCTCAGGGGGTTTTGGAGAGCTCGGTTCAGGGTTTACAAAAACAATCTGGTAACACTGACAGCAACTGCTAGGGCCATCATCAACACCTCCCACATCCGGATCGTGGCCCACCACCCCGTAGTTAAACGGCGGATCGTCACTGTTTTCCCATCCATAGAAGGCAGCGTCATCCTTTGCTGCCTGAAGCATCTCGGTACTGAAAAGCATGAACCTGGGGCAGATAAATGTCTTTGGCAAATCTGCCTTACTTTTATCTTCTGGAGGGCTGCAGGAGTTGGCAACCCTGCAGTTTCCTCCACAGGCGCTGTTAGGGTCACCGGGAACGCAATTTTTAACATAGAACTGGTTATAACAAGGGTTTGGTGGATTAAGCTGATAAGATGGAACATATTTTTTAAGGATTATTTCCAAAGAGCTGTTATCATAAGTATTTATCGGCTCAGAAGCAGGAGTATAGCCGCTTTTGGTCACTCTCACAGTATCAACAATAACCATCCTCTTCTCAAGTCTGCCCTCAACAATGTCGCTTTTTACAGAAGTTATCCCGGTACTGTTCTGCCGATCTGTTACCATCACTTTGAAGTGATTGATTTTTTTACCAATCTGGAGTTTTACAGCATAGATATTGGGGTGAAAAGAACGATCAAACGGGTGAAGACTGTAAAAACCAGGTTGCAGATTCTGGTGAACTTTCTGGTAAATGAGTCTTCCATTTAACAAATAAACCTCTATTCCTGCCTGCTCATTTCTGTTATTGATGGCGAAATAAAATGTAGTACCTTTAAGTATCGGTTCAGGTACAAGCCATTTTCTGACCACCGGTTCAATACCAGTGGGAACCAGAATACTAAAGGACCCATCATCGCCGGAAGTGTCTGATAATCCAGCAATTACTAGACTCACCAATGCACCTTTGATACCCTTGCCATCTTCATCTACAACCCTGCCGCTTAAAACCTGAGCATGTACCTTAAAGAGAAGAAAGGAAAAAAACATCATCACCCATAATCTTTTTAAAGTCGCTATAATATTCATTTTCACTCCGAAGAAGTTGATTTTTTTTAAGTCTGAAATGGTTAATCCTAAAAACCGCATTAGGTAACGATGAAGAACCGTAAGATATTGATGATGCTGAAAGGTTTGAAGTCCTTAAAGGTTTTATCTACTGGTGATAAGGCCAAAAGGACTGAAAGCCTTTATGCGCAATAGATTACATGTTATTCGCGTCAATTTACTGCGGTTTTTAGGTTAATAATATAGTGCCTGTTTAGCCAGCAAGGTTTCCAGAAAATTTGAAGAATGTATATCAGAAGTTATGAGGTGATTATGTTCGCACCGAAACTGACATTATAACATTTAGAAATTGGGTAGTAAGAAACTTCTCACATATTTTCTTTTTTTTATTCCATAGGATGGTTGCGAAACGAATTCTGTGATTTTAGAAGGTAGAAAACAAAAGAGCATTATTACCGGATTCAAACAATTTTTTGGTGAATCGCATAGAGCCCTTTGGGTTATCGGTCCAAAGATTTTGTTTACCCTTCGTAGTACTACGGAGAATGAGAAGAGCGTATCTATCTGGTTGATAAAGGTCGGAAAACTTCTTAATCGATAAACAAAGAGATCGAAGCGGAACATGTGATAGAATCGTACGATTTATAGGTATTAGAAAAAGTTAAACCTAAAAACCACAGTAGGTGACGATGAAGAAATGAAGAACCGTAAGATATTGATGCAGAAAGGCTTGAAGTCCTTGAAGGCACTTAAGGCTTATAGCCATAAGTGCCTCTAAATTATGATGGATTTGCCAAATTAATAACAGTTATTCCAGTGTGGTCTCCATATTCCAGTCTACCCACATATCTTTCCACTGTGATTTCGGCTGCTGCAAATCACTGTCGTTAGCGGTCCAGACATCGGTTTTGGCAGTTTTATCCCCTTCAAAAACTCTTTTAAAGAATTCTTTGGCAAGGTTGGTTGCTGAAGTAGGATTGCTGCAGTGCATAGGAGCCGAGCTTTCGGTATACATGAGAAAACCGAAATTTTCCGGAACGCCCATTGCATTCCATACCGGTTCCGCAGCCCAGGCAGAAAGTGCTTCACAGGTTCCACCAAGATGGCACCATTCGTTGGCTCCGTGCTGGTTTGTTACATGGCAAACTGGTCTGGGTGCAATACAGGCAAGCACCAGATGCTGATCAAAGGGAAGGTTTTTGACTTTTGATGGAGAACTTCTCACCCAGCCGGCTGCACTCTGTGATACCCATGGTCCTCCGAGACCGTTATCTTCAAGGTTGTCTATTCCCTGTGGCTTATCTCCACATTTATAGCTGCTGCCACCTGCCCCATGCCTGTACCACTCTGCCATCCTGAATGAAGCAGCGCCACCTCCACCAGATTCAACGATTACAGTAAGAGCGATGTCTTCACAGAAAGCTCCTGTGGTCATGGCTATTTTCCCTGCCCCTGAACACCCGGTAACCATTATTTTTGCAGGATTAATACCCTTGTCCGGATTCTGCTTGACCACTGCGCAGATTACCCTTGCCTGCCAGGCCATAGAAATCGTACCGGTAACTCCAGAATAGCCATACAGGCTCGAAATTGGATTTGCATTATGCGACAGATCTATCTTTCTGCAATTGCTGGGAGATATTCCGCTTCCGGTAACCAGACACAAAATTTCCCCAGAACCGCTTGTATTCCACGAAAGGTCTACTGTTTTTGAATTATACTTAACCGTGGCAGTAATTTTGTTACTGCTTACAGAACCGGTAATTTCTGTTCCCTTTTCAGGAGGCATCTGGCCATACAGATATTTTTCAGCCATGGCCAAAATTTCTTTTCGGCGACAAGCCCACTGTGATTTCTTTGTCAACTTGGTGCCATTATAAAAAGTAAAAGGATCAGGCAACTTTTCGTTTACCTTTGTAAGACCGGAAGACGCAGGCAGGTCAGGAAGTGCACATTCTATACTTGCTTCCTCTTCCATTACAATCGCAATATTCTCTTTTACATAAGTATCAATGGGGGTTTTCCTGGTTACAAAACCCTCTTTAGTGGCAATCAGTGTATCAACCGCAGCCGTAACTTTTGCCAGTTTCCCTTCAGAACTTGTCTCAATTTTTCCTGTCTCGTAATCTGAAACGTATACTTCCGTTCCTGCTGTAATAACTCTTCTTCGGACAGTCTGATCTCCCAGAGTAATCTGCAGAATGAAAAAACCATTACTTATCCCTGCCAGCGGAATACTATGGGAACCTGCTGACAGATTCTTTAAGGGAATGTTTTTTACGATACGGCCATTACCAGAAAAAAGGGTAACCATCCCACTGGGAACTGCAGAATTAACCGAAAAATTGAGAGAGGTTCCCTGTCCGGCAACATCAAAAGATCTTTGTACATTAATCCCAAAGGGTTTGAGCGTTTTTACAATTTCCAGTGCGAATTTGCCATCAGCATTTGAGCTGACTTTGGTTGTTGTATCGCTGGCAAGAAATACTTTTGCTCCATTTATTGCAGTCCCATCTGCTTTTTTTACCGTTCCTTTCAGTGAGACTTCCGCAGGTGCGGCAAAAAGCAGCGAAATCCCTGTAAGCATTATTACACTGATTTTTCTTAACATTACTGCCTCCATCTTAATATTTGTGCACTTTAAAAAATTCAGATTTTTTAGGATTTGATTTGTTTATTCGCTTAACCACGGATGTGGCTCATCTACGAATATTTATCAAATGATATGTAGTTCATAAACGCACCCCCGAAATGCGAAAAAAATGATACTCTGAATATTTAACCTCAATATAGCGGATAAGAAGTTATCATAGTACCAATTTATTCATTATTATACAACAATTCGTACATCTTTCGTGTACGAATGTATAGCAGAAGGCCGGAAAAAACAGGATTGCTGTGGACAGCTCATCCGCAGTAAGCCGTAGTAAGGGGGGAAATCTATTTAATCAAAAGCAACTTATGATAATCTACACCAGACTTTGACTGTATCTGAAGTATCAAAGGAGATGAACCAGTAATTCCGGAACTGAAAAAAACCGTTTTTTCACCCTTATTTATACTCTTTTTTGCAATTTGTTTACCCTGAATATTAAAAAGGCTCAATGTTTCAAGCCCTCTGTTTGCATCACAGAAAATCCTTATTCCTCCCTTTTCAGGTTTAATTTTCAAGGAAGAAATTTTTTCAGTATTATGAATAAATCTCTTTTTTGAAAAAACCGCCCTATTATCCATAGCGGTTTTTTCCAGATATGCAAGTACCAGAACCCATGGTGCATTTTGATTAATCGCGTTTTCATTTGATGCCCAACTGTCATAGATATCTATGTAACATTTAGCCGGAGGAGTTTGAGATTCAATAATCTCCAGTAAATACTCATCGACTCCATCAGCAAAGCAGTTCGCACCACCAACAACAAATCCGGGAACCGGGGCCTCTATCTGATCTGCTTGGCTTTGCCTGTGATGAGGGGAAAATGGAGTATCTCTGCCTATCCCGGTTACATAGCTGAATCCAATGGGATTACGTCCAAAAAGATAATCAGTTGTCAAAACAAGAGCATCAAGGTATTTCTGCTCTCCAGTCAAAAAATGAGCATAGGCTAAAATTACACCATAATTACCACAATTGCCATTTGAACCCCAGGAATAATTGTCCTTTTTCAGTGGGTTTCTGTAGGGTGATTTCGCAATGGAAGCGACTGCCTTATCTGCATAGGAAATAATCTGATTTTTAACGTGATTATCAGCAGAATCCGATAAAACGGCATTTATTGCCAAAGAATAAAATGCCAGGTTTTTTACATCCTGCCACCAGGCTGTAGAGCTGATCTTATTATTAAAAATCAGCTTTTCCAGAGTATCCAGATACACTGATTTTCCTGTAGTTATACCCAGTTCGGTAAGGGCCCACAGAAACTCATCTTTATATGTATTATCGCTGCCATCTTCATACGGCCCGGTACCGCCGGTGTTTTTGGGGTAAGCAGAATCAGGGTTAGCCACAGCCCATTGCCATGCCTTCTGGGAGCGTGTGATACATTCTTGTGCAAAGTCAGAGTCGTAGTCTTTGTAAACTCTGCCGGCCATAGCCATAACAGCGGCAAAATCCAGTGTGGAAGTAGTCGATTTTCCAATGATAAAACGCTCCGATTCGTCATCCGCAGGCATGATCGTTCCATACCACTCTACCGGTCCCACCTTGAAAAACACTCCACCATCATCATCCTGCATCCTTATCAGCCAATCAAGCTCATACTTAACCTCGTCAAGAAGATCACTTTTTTGGTTTCTGGACTCAGGTATGTTTAGCGATGAATCATCGATAATTTCCGGATCCAGCTCATAAAGCTCCATTAACGTTCCACAGGTAATTCCTGCATTAACCACATATTTACCAAAATCACCCGCATCATACCACCCTCCCCGCACATCATAGGAAGAATTAATGGGAAGATCATAAACCCTAAGCAGAGAATCACCAAGATGCCCTGCATCCCTATACCATAGACCAGCATTTTTATCACTTAGCGCCATCCCGGATCTTAGATAATAATAAGATTTCAGTACTGTATTTAATGCCTCACGGTAACAGAAAGAGCTTATGGAAAACTGAAACGATAACTCTTTACCATCAAGAATCAACTGGTAATTTCCTTCCTCAGATAAAGAAGTAAAGTCTGCTATCGAAACGTATTCTTCTGCGGTTTTATCAAAACCTGCAGGCACAAGGTTCCCATTAAAGACAACCTCCTGGGTTCCTGCATCAATAATGCTAAAAGATGCAGTGCTGCTGTCAGGAATTGACGCAATTTTTTTGGCATAAGGATAATAGCCCACCTGGTTAACATGAACAGGCCCGGCAATCAATGATGCAACCATTACCACATTTAGTACTACAGATAATAAACGCATTTAATTAAAGCTCCTTTGAATATTCACTAATAACAGAATACGGTAAAACTTAAAACCGTATCTGCTGTACTTATCCATAGTGACTTTTTCAGATAATTGCGTTTTGATCCTGTATCAGACAATAAAAGGAGCCAGAAGAAGAGCGGAAAGGAAGGTGGCTCAGGAAAGAGAGCTTCCCCTGAGCCGGAAAAACTGTTTTTCAGAAGACTTTGAGCATGTCCTGTAATAAGCTTTTTTTCAGCGTGTCAAATTTAATTTCTTCTGAAATACTGTTCCATTTTTCATTATCAGCAGAAAACCGGAAGATGTATTAAACCTGCTATCTGAAATATCGTTTCTGTAAATTTTTATTCTTCTTCCTGCGCAATCAATAAACGATAAATCTCTGGCAGAGGTTACCACAGGTCGCATGATGTTTCTGGAAACAGGATTAACCGGAACCGGAACAAAATAGTGCATATTGAGCCACCGTTCAGCTGCGATTCTACCGATTTTTATCACTCCCGGTGCCTTGTAATGGATACCGTCTGTTTCAAATCCTTTGGTATCCAGCGTATCGACATTTTCCAGCTTGTTTCTTACGGCAATATCAGCCGCGCGCACTTTGGCATTTTGAGTCCATATACTTTGTGCATCAATCATCGGAAGAATCACCGGCAGATCTTCGGTGTTCAAGGTATCGCGGATGTCTTTTATAAGATTGGTAAGGTTGGTTTCATATTCATTTGCATCATTATTATTCATGGCATCAAATTCCCCCTGAAGCCAGACGAAACCACCCATATGAATTGTGTATTTGGATATATCCGGAGAACCAAGAGCATCTTTTATATGCCTCATCATGTTGGAATAAAGAGTTCCCACTTTTCCTCCGGAACTGGGAGGGCGCCATCCATCTGATTTGGACAGGTAAGTTCCAGATACAGCATCTTTTATGATAGCAATTTTAACCCCTGGCAAAGAATCGGCTAGCGTTTTTCCGAATGTCAGTTCCGGACCAAAGCACGGTTTCCCCTGAGCCAACTGCGAACTTCCAAACCCCGGCCCTAGCGTCATCCACTTTCCCATTTTGGATGCATCACCCTCTGAAGCCAGATAAATAAGAACACTGTCCTGTTGTTTTTTAAGCTCCTCAGGAAGCTCGCTTACCACCCCTGCACCGCACATATTGGACTGACCTGATAGCAGAAACACCAAAAGATCGGTTTTGCCAAAAGATAATGAAGCAGCCACAATAACAAGTAATATCACTTTTCTTAATTTTGGAAAACCAGATGATACAATCGTTGACATTTTAGCCCTCCTTTATTTAAGGGAAATATATTAACATATCATTTCTGTTCTGATTTCTATAGGAAAGCCTGATCCATTCCTCACTTCTGGCAACACTGCTGATCTGTACTTCATCTATTATTCCTTTAAAATAGCAGTATCCTTCATCTCTGACGGGAGAAGCCATGACCTGAGCAAAACGGCCAATCATCAGATCAAACTGACTATTGCGAACCGCGCTGAAAGGATAATTGATAAGCGTATCTGCGCGTTCTCCGTTGACATAAAGCACATGTGAAGTATCATCGTGTACCCCGGCAATAAACACCCATTTACCATAAGACACCTCCGTTACTGCCAGATCCCATCCTGATTCATTGAGGTAATCGGCGAACTCCCAGAGTGAAGAATTGAGGTGAATTGAAGTGTTCCAGAGAAAATACTGGGTATTACCTTTGGATACAATTACATGAGAGAATTCATCTGGATTCTCAATGTATACCCATGCAGATATGGTATAATGGCTGTTCCGCGCAAAATTGATTTTGCTCTCTGCAGTGTTTGGCATGGTAATAAAACTGCTGATACCATCAAAACGCCTGGCATCACCAATAATTCCAGTTACTTTGGCTGGTACTGCAGAATCAGGTGAAATTCCATAGTACCTGTTTGCAGTTGCATCTTTTACGGTATCCTTTTCATCCTCCGCAAGATGCCATACACCCTGAAAACCCGTTGCCGTATCGAAAACCCTTTCTCTTGTCATTCTTTGCGGGATCAGGGGGTTTCCCCAGTACATGACAATAAACTGATCTTTACTATTACCCAGCAGTGTATCAATTTTCAACCAGATCTCCGCATTTGCAGAAACTGAATCCCACTTTTCAATCTCATGAACTACTTCTCTGTTATCAGCTGTCCTGAACATCAGATCTGCACCTGAAGAACTTACTTCAGAAAAATTAAAGTTCTCATCATTTAGCCGCAGCAAAACTGCAACATCGAAAAGGTCAGTGGCAATATCTGCTCCAGTGGAAGAAGTGTTAAAACCGATCTTTCTTGAATATTTCCATCCCGGATTATTAATAATTATTCTCTGTCCTGGTTCTACAGATAAAGAACTGCAAACAACCATTCTGCCTGTGTCGGTCAAGGAAACAAACAATACCGAATCAAAGAATCCTGCAGGTATCCGCTGGAGATTTATAATCATATTGGAATCTGCAAACGAATAGATATCGGTACCCGGAATATAACAATATCCCGAAAGCGCCTCCGGGTTTGCTGAAAAATCAATCACAAGCGAACCTGCAGAATCCAGACTGCAATCTGCAAGTTCAAGGGGCGAATCCGATTTATCTACCTGTATATCAGTGACTCTGGCACATAATGAGCGGTCATCATTTCTGGCTATCAGAGAATAGCTGCCGGCTTTAAGTTTTTCAAATTTATACTGGCCTGAATCATTGGTCTTTGTAGTAAACAGATGACCAGAAGTATCGTTTTTACATGGATCATAATCATCCGGAAACAGCCGGATCGTAATTTGATTTGCCTTTGTACCGTCTTTGTATACAACACATCCGGTTATACCGTTGGTTGTTTCCGAGCCCGCCCCTGCCAGCTTTTCAGAACAACCCATAAAAGAGGCTGCTGCAATGAAAACCAGATTAACAAGGGCGTTTTTATGAAGTACTGCCATATACGGATCTTTACTTTGTCAAAGGGAAAAACTGAATGTTGAGCTGATACACCTTATCCGGCTCAGTCTCATCACGGGCCACTTTCAGTATACTTTCCCGGAATTGCGCAATAATCTGATTTATCTGATCCAGTTTTTTTTCTGCGATAGTCACTGTAACAGTGGAGATGTTGCGTTTTTGGGCAGGATGCCGATACAGCGACTGAGCAGCCAACTGCATTGTGGATTCCTGGAAAGCTTTAACCGCATCAGAATGGTACTTCTCTCCTGTAGTGATTATCTGGTGAGTCAATTCCCAGGTGCCACTGTCATTCTTACGTATAAGCCCTAGATCACTTAACAGACGAATCGATTTACGGGCTTTTGCCTCGGTAATAGCCGGAGAAAGCTTTTCAGCCAGCGCTGCATAATCTCCCCGGAAAGGATAGAAATCCAGAAGTGTCAGGATGGCGGAATAATACCATTTGGTGTAGAACTCATATTGATCCTTGTTAAGTGCCTGTGCATTAACCCCTTTGAGGGCAATCATCCGTTCGAAGTAGGTCTTTTTATCACTATCGGTCTTTGCCTTGTTGAACCTTACCAGATTGGAAAAGTATTCCGCATCGGTGCCACTCAAACCGCAATGAGCAATAAATGAATCTATCAAGCGGTTTCCGATGTGGCGCTGAAGCTGAAATATCTTAAGCAGGTGCGAAGGGTCTACCGATACCTTGCTTCCCATATAACGTAAAGAAAAAACCGGGTTTTCCTGCTTTTTTAGCAGGTAAAAATCCTTCAAAAACTCCCGGTACTCCAGATACTCTTTAATAGGTTTCATATCTTTCGCTAATATAGAAAAAAAGAGTAACCGGTAGAAATAAAAGGACCTGTAAGCATCAAAAAAGTGTTGCGCAAAATGCCCACAGGC
>CAYYNL010000136.1:0-12747 GCA_964472925.1 uncultured Fibrobacter sp.
ATAATATGACACAGTTATTTCGAAATCCAGCGATGCACGACTGTGTGTGGCTGTCTCATCTTTGGTTATGGTAATTATCGCTTTGCCGATTTTGCCAGCAGTAAGCATACAGGAATCTGTGTCACATGATACAACTTCCGGGTTGCTACTGGTAATAGTGACTTTACCATCACCATCACCCTCAATAGTTAGTGCAATTTTCTGATTCGGTAACAATGATTTGTATTTGTCATCTATCATTATGGCAGAGGGAAATAATGGTTTTTTTATGGGATCTGTGACAGAAGTATGGCAATTCACAAATAAAAGTGCGCCAAATATTATCAAAAAGTAAACTACAGTCTTTATCATAAGTGCACAAAGTTGGACACTATAGTCTAATTTAGCTGTTTGGAATGGTCACGGAATAATGCTAATATAACTAAATTTGCTACCATTTCATAGAAGAATTTGGAAATTATACAGAGAACGCAACTTTTTCAGGTAAATCAGCATTTTGCAAAGTGGTGGATTTGTAAACAAAAAGGCTAAATATGTAAATTATTGGTGTTTTCTGCAGGATGTCAGTGAATCATCTAATTCCAATAACTTTTAAGAAATTCTGCCATCAGAATCAGCGTCTCTGATCTGATCAATAATTCTACATGAAGTTCTCACATATTCATAACATCTTTCAATAAGCTTATTCTCCTTAAAAGCCTTCTGACCTTCAGCAGTAAGCAGACAACACCCATTAAGAAGACCTTTGCAATTAACAGTTCCGAATTCTTTTATAAAAGAGTCAATAAAGAACTGGACTTTTGAGTATGTGATTTCCTGTTTCTCTTTTCCTTCTTCGTCTCCTCTTCCGTACATTAATCCAATAACCATCAAGGCTCCAGTTACTGCACCGCAGACTTCCTGCTTTCTTCCCATTCCGCCGCCAAAACCAGTCGCGATTTTGGTTGCCAGATCTTTTGATAAACCAAACTCATCAGTATAAGAATACAAAACCGATTGAGCACAATTAAAACCCTCTTTGAACTTGATAACCGCTTTATCCGTTTTGTTCATATTTCGATGCCCCTATAAAGATGTTGTTTGATGAGTCCAATAGTGCTTTTGGGCAAATCCGGAATTCTATTTCCTATTCCATAAATCCAAAATCAAAAATCCTGAATATCAAATCTGTTACTCCAATCATGCATTACCGGCTGATATCCCATTCTGTGCAAATCTGCTTTTATCTGCTCCAGAGTCCTGGGGTCTGCGATCTCAAACTGAGATGTGGATTCATCTCCAATATGACCGCCCACTGCTGTAGAAACTCCTGCAGAGATCTTGGTAACTCCCATGGGGATAATCGCTCTGCGAAAATTTTCTGATTCTCTGGTGGAAACAGTTATGCCTGCAAATGGTAAGAAAAGACGCGCAGCTACCATCATGCGAACAAACTGACGGTCATTTACCAAATGAGAGGTGTTGAATTCCCCTGCCAGAGGCCTAAGACGGGGAAAAGACAGACACAACTCTACTGAAGGAAATTTCTTTTGCAGAAAAGAAACATGCAGTGCTGTAAAGAAAGCTTCAGAACGCCAGTTGTAGAGCCCAAAAAGAGCACCTACTGTAACAGCTCTAATTCCCTGAGCTGATGCTCGCTCCGGAGCTTCGAGTCTGAAACGATAATTTTCCTTTGGGCCACCCGAATGGAGTTCTTTATACAAGGATTGGTTATAGGTTTCCTGATAAATTGTCAGGCCATCAACACCTTCTTCTACAAGTTCAGCATAGGCTTCAGAAGTCAGTGGGTAAATTTCAATTGCAACAGAAGAAAAATACTCCCGCAGAATCTTCACCGCATCTTTTATGTATTGAAGAGTAACCAGAGAAGGTGCTTCACCGGTAAGCAAAAGAATGTGGCGTATTCCACTGCTGCTTATTTTTTCTGCTTCAGCCCTGATTTCATTCAAATTCAGGTGTCTGCGGTTTATATGATGCTGCTTGGCAAAAGAACAGTAGGCACACTTATTCTGACAATAATTGGAAATATAGAGCGGAGTAAAAATCTTCACCGTTTTGCCAAAGTATTTACGAGTTAGCACCGCCGCTTTCTGTGCTATCTCTTCCAGAAACGGATCAGCTGCATCAGAGAGCAATGCGAGAAAATCATACTCGGTGAGATTATCTTTTGCAAGAATAGATTGTACATCCTCAGGAGTAATTCCAGCGCAAAACTGCTCGATATCGAAATCTTTACAGGATTGCATCAGATCATAAAAACTCATAAAAACCTTCAACTTTCAAGAAAACCAGTCAGCGGAGAAGATGCATTGGCAAATCTGGATTGTCCGGCCATTCCTGCCAGGAATGCGAGTCTGCCTGCCTCTACAGCCAGTTTGAATGCCCGTGCCATGGAAACCGGATCATCACTGGCTGCAATCGCAGTATTTAACAGAACTGCATCGGCACCCATTTCCATGGCCATTGCCGCATGAGATGGACAACCGATACCAGCATCCACTATTACCGGAACATCAATTTCATCGATCAGAATTTCCAGCAGTTCTCTGGTTTGCAAACCTCTGTTGGAACCGATAGGAGCCCCCAGAGGCATTACCGCCGCAGCTCCGGCATCTACCATTCTTCTTGCACTGGCCAGATCCGGACACATATAAGGTAACACCACAAATCCTTCCTTTGCCAGAATCTCGGTAGCGATAACCGTTTCTGAGTTGTCAGGAAGAAGGTATTTGGAATCATTGATCACCTCTATTTTTATCCAGTTACCACATCCCATGGCCTGTGCAAGACGGGCGATCCTGACCGCTTCTTGAGCATTGCGGGCTCCGGAAGTGTTAGGAAGCAGTGTCTTACCTTCTGGTATGTAATTAAGGATACTCTCATTTGGTCTGTCAAAATCTATTCTCCTTATAGCAACAGTAATAACATCACATCCTGCAGCCTCCAGTACTTCCCTGATAATACTATCATCTCTGTATTTTCCAGATCCTGTTATCAGACGGGAACCGATTGTTTTCCCTCCAATAACCAGTTGATCATCCATTTTTCACCCTCCACCTACAAAACGGAGTATCTCAAGCGAATCTCCGTCTTGCAAAATATATTCTCTGAATTGATCTCTTTTTATTATGGAATTATTCACTTCTACCACAACCCGTTCAGGATTAAGTGCCTTGTCATCGAGCAGATCGTATAATGTCTTGGGGGAATTGACCGATTCAACTTTTCCATTTACGCGGATATTGACATTCATGATGTTACATATCTCCGACTGCAAACACGTTTGTATCCCCGTTTCCAGCTTTATTATAAATCTTTGCTCCCGGAAGTACAGATCTGGTTATCCAGGTGTTACCTCCTATAACAGCTCCTTTACCAATCACAGTGTTTCCTCCAAGAATGGTGGCATTGGCATAGATCACCACGTCATCTTCGATGTCAGGATGACGTTTTTTCTCTTTAAGCAGATTCCCTTCTTTGTCGACTACAGATAGTGCACCAAGAGTGACTCCCTGGTAGATCTTGACATTACGGCCGATTCTGCAGGTTTCTCCTATAACAACACCTGTTCCGTGATCGATAAAAAAACGGGGTCCGATCTGAGCACCTGGATGAATATCAATACCGGTTCTGGAATGAGCCCTCTCAGACATGATTCTGGGAATAATTGGAACATCAAGCTTATACAATTGATGTGCAATCCGGTGAGTGGCAATGGCCTCTACAAAAGGATAACTCAGAATTATTTCGTCTATATAACGGGCAGCCGGATCTCCATCGTAAGCTGCCTGAAGGTCCTCCATCAATGTTTCCCTTATAGGTACCATCGATTCTATTAGACAGGTCACCGCTTTTATAGCCCGTTCATCACAATTGCATGTTGTGCAGTTATCCTTTCTGCACCGATATTTGTAAACCTCACGGATATGTTTTACCAGTTTAAAACTGATATGGCGAAGTATATCAGAAAGGAAAAAGTTAATGTCATGACTTTTAATTTTTTCTCTGCTATAGCAACCGGGAAACAGTGCAGCAAGAAGGTCATCTAAAATTTCATAGATCTCATTTCTGCCAGCCAGATCCAACCCGTCATTTTGCTGAAGCGTGTTGGAAAGGAGGATGTTTTTTTCCAGCCTGTTTACTACCTCCGGAAGCTCCGTATTCATCCATTCCGTAAGATCAGTCATTATGTTTTCCGCAAATCAGTAAGTGGTTGTCTCATGGATATACTTGATCCATTGAGAGAAAAACTCGGTCCTGTGTGATCTCCACGTGTTAATCGGATTGTCAATGTCCAAATTTCGCGGGGCTTTCACATCACTTCTACCTTTGTTCTTATCCCGAAGATACTCTTCTACCAGACGATGCGGTTCGTATTCGGGATGGCCCAGATGAATCAGAAAACGCTGATCTGTGCTCTCAAAAATCATATATCCGGCATCTTTGGCATGAGCTAAAAGATGAACATTACCCTTATCCCGTTCCAGCTCCAGCACTTCATCAGGTATACCCGCGTGCCTGCTTTGAGCGCACCAGAAAACATCATCCATTTCTCCAGTAATCGGATGAGTTCTGTCCAGATTTTTGGTCTCATACACCCCGAAAATCTTCTCAGGATATACCACCTTGTCTATTCCTAAAAATTTGGCCAATGCCAGTCCACCCCAGCAGATCCCCAGAGTTGAAGCGATATTATGTCTGGCATACTTTAAAATACGGGTTATTTCCTCCCAATAGGAGACCTGTTCAAACGGAATCTCTTCAACAGGAGCACCTGTAAGTATCAAGCCGTCCAGATGGTTTTTACCAACAGCATCCTCAAACGGAACATACATTTTTTCCAGATGTGATTGATCACTGCTTTGATACTTATGAGTTTTAAGTTTGATCCAAACCGGTTCAATCTGCATGATTGAGCGTCCCAAAGGATGAAGCAAACTGAATTCATAGGTCTCCACCTTTGGCATGATATTTAAAATCCCAATCCGAAGTGCCCGAATATCCTCCCGAAGAGCTTCATCTGTAGAAATGCAGATAACCCTGCTTTTCTCTAATGCAGCTTTGGCATGATAATCCTGGGGAAGAACTATGGTCATTTTAACAAAACCCCTTGAAAAACTGATTATTCACTTCAAACACTTCACTACCTTAGTGAAAAATGTTTAAAATACATTCTCAAAATAGCGATTACGAATAAAGTTATTTCCTTTTTCTTCACCATCCAATGCAGTAGTCAAGATACTGTGCCATATTTTCCTGATCGATCAGATATTGTAATGTCTTAGCAGATAAGGTGTTCCGCTATTTTTCTTACAACTGATTCCAAACCATCCTGGCAGAACACTGGGCAGATTTTTTACAGTTCTCCTGGAATAAACACACTCCACTATTCCAAGTGGCCCTTCAAGAGCCTCCTTTATTTCCAATACTGAGCTCTCTCGAGGGTGGTCTGCATAAAACACATCCTCCATTGCTTCTTCTGTTAATCTCAATAATCCGGATCTTCTTTAAAAAAAACAGAAGATTTTCCAGATATGAATCAGAAATTCCCTGTTTCGCGGTTATATCTTTCCTTTTTGCAGGAGCATCACCATAAGATTTGGTAATTTCGGTGATGGCCCGAAGTCTATAAAGAACTTTTGTTGATAGCTTCATAACCTCTATTCAATTAAAAATTTATAGACTTTGTACAAAAATAATAAAGAAGGCAGATTATAGCCTTATTTTTCAGTTTTAACTTTATTTCTGGCTTTCAGGAAACCACTAACTGGCTAAGCCAGTGGAGCCAGATGTCTCGTAAAGGCACTATCGTGCCTTCTGATTTCGCAGCTCTGCCGCTCAATCAAGCTACCGCCTGTGGCGGTAGTACTTGACTGGGATGATTATTTGGAGTGAATCACATGGAGTTTTTTGGAATAGCAGCTCTGATATGTTGTTCGCTCTTCACAGTAGTCTGCTAATGAGAACGGCCATCCCTCTTTAGCAGGCTATTACGGAGAACAGGAAGACAACATCTACCAGAACAACAGTGACAATCGTTCGATTTGAGTTTAAATCAGATGAAGCCAATTTTCCTGCGAATTTCTTTAATATTTTTCACATATTGAGAATCGCATTGTTCACTGTGCTCCATCAACCATCCAGTCAGAAAAATCCTTACAGCAGCTGGATTAAGCTGGCCTGCATCAAAGTCATTAAGATACCTGATAAACTGGGAAGCCATCGTTTCATGATCTGATTGATGCTCAGCAAAGCCAGGTACATCATAAGTCCTCATCAGATGTTCTTCACTGGTAAAATGAAAATTCAGATATATTTCGATCTCCTTGAGAATCGATTTCATAAAAGAAATATCGGTTACTTCGGTCGATTGTTCGATTAAATCAAATAATCTGTAGAGATAATCATGCTGAACATCCATCTCTGCAAATTCCAATATATAACGTCCATTCTGATCTTTCATGATCCTTTGTTCCTTAATTTTTAGAGCAGATTCGGTTTCTGTTACAAACGTCAGAACTCTAAAAATAATACCTCATTACTGATTCTATGTTAGTATAAATATATCGAGAATCAACATCGGGTATCTATCAAGGTTTGCCCCCAAATGGGGATTTTAAGATCCCATAATGCCACTGGTCCTTGTGTTATCGAAGGTTTGTCCTCTCTGGTCTTAGAGATCCCCTATGGAACCTTGTTCTTAATCAGTGATAAATATTATTGGGTGCGGATATTATTTTATATAACTTTTTCTTGAAATTGCTATTTTGGCACTGAGGAGGTTGCATAGAAGTCATGAAAACGGTTGTGATCAAAATTGGTGGTGCGACTGTCGATGCAGAGGGGCTGCTTCGAGAGCTAGGACAGAGTATTCATAAACTTCTGCCAGGTTCCTTTCCGGTCATAGTACACGGGGGAGGAAAAGACATCGCCAAACAGCTTTCTTTGCTCAACAAAGAGTTTACATTCATTGAAGGAATGCGAGTCACTGACAGTGAAATGGTAAAAATAGTACAGATGGTTCTCTCAGGTGATGTCAACAAGCGCATAGTTAATGCCCTGCAACAGGAAAATGTGAGGGCCTTCGGTTTCAGTGGTGTGGATAACAACCTTTTTGTGGCCTCCAGAATGCTTTTAAGAGGTCAGGATATCGGCTATGTGGGGAAGATAGAAAACGTAAACACATCCATTATCGATATGTGCAGAAATAATAATCTTATTCCGGTGATCTCTCCTATCAGCCGGGATAATGAAGGAAACATATATAATGTTAATGCAGATCTTGCTGCCAGTGAACTTGCCATGGCCCTGAAAGCAGATGATCTTGTCTTTGTTTCCGATGTCCCCGGAGTGCTCATTAATGACATTGTCAGAAAAGAGATCTCTACCTCGGAAATTGAAGATCTTATAAGTAAAGGGTATATTACCGGTGGTATGGTTCCCAAACTCAGGTCCGCAGCAGAAGCAGTCAATCGTGGTGTCTGCAGAGTTCATATCTGCGGCTGGAAAGACAGTGAAACCCTGCGTAAAGAACTGACAAGTTCAAATTCGGAAGGTACTGTCATCTTTAAGAAAGGCTGAAAAAAAATCACGGACATTATTAGTTTCAAATTCATATTCTGCAAAGTGAAAACAAAATGAATAAAAAAGACTATAATAAACTCTTTGTCCCCACCTACAAACGGGACGGTGCGCCAATAACAGAAGGGAAAGATGTTTACCTGTATGATGCAGATGGCAATAAATATCTGGATTTTGGCACCGGAATAGCAGTTAATACTCTTGGCCATGCTCATCCTGCTCTGATTAAAACACTCCGAGAGCAGGGCAAAAAGCTATTACACTCCTCTAACCTTTATTTTTCACAAACCCAGATTGATCTTGCCAGACTGCTTCTGAAAAAAAGTTTTGGCGATCGGGTATTTTTCTGTAACAGTGGAACCGAAGCCAATGAGGCAGCCATTAAATTTGCCCGGAAATGGGCCAAAAAGATCTTGCCTGACAAATATCATGTGTTGTCATTTACAGGAGGGTTTCATGGAAGAACCTATGGAGCACTCAGTGCTACCGCGCAAGAGAAATTCCATACCGGCTTTGAACCCATTTTAGAGGGTTTTCATTACGCAACCTTCAATGATATCGAAAACACGAAGAAACTGCTTGACCAGAACTCTTTTGCTGCAGTCATTGTTGAGCCGATCCAGGGTGAAAGCGGTATAAATTTAGCCACAAAAGATTTTCTTCAGTTTTTGCGTGAATACACTCAGCAGAATTCCATTGCACTTATCTTTGATGAAATCCAATGTGGGATGGGGCGAACAGGAACATTATGGGCATACGAGCAATATAAAGTAATACCCGATATGATGACTCTTGCCAAACCTATTGGCGGAGGTCTTCCGCTGGGAGTTGTTGTCTGTAAAGAAGATATTGCACTTGCACTTTCTCCCGGAGATCATGGAACCACTTTCGGAGGAAATCCAGTAGCCTGTGCTCTGGGGACAACTGTACTGGAAATAATCTCCCAAAAGCCATTTCTTAAAGAGGTCAAACTCAAAGGTGAATATCTGAAAAAGAAACTGAATGCCTTAAAGGAAAAATTTGATATAATTCAGGAAATCCGTGGCAACGGTTTGATTATAGGGATACAGCTCAGGGAAGATCCACTGCCTTACATAAGTAAGTGCAAACAGCAGGGACTTCTGGT
Organism: uncultured Fibrobacter sp.; assembly: GCA_964472925.1. Taxonomy (GTDB): domain Bacteria; phylum Fibrobacterota; class Chitinivibrionia; order Chitinivibrionales; family Chitinispirillaceae; genus JAAYPC01. The sequence continues at coordinate 8,708 of CAYYNL010000136.1, forward strand.
GGTAAAGGCCGGTCAGAATACAATCCGGATGCTGCCGCCTCTGATTGTAAAGACAAAAGAGATAGACATGGCTGTATCAATACTGGAAAATGTCTTAGCATAGAGGTTAGTAAGTTTAACCTAATCAGAACGATTATTTGACATGAATTGCATTGATTTTAATACACAATCGTATGATTTGGGATTAAGCGTAGATTTCTGGTTACAAGTCACAATAGAATAAGGACAAAGTTATGGAAAAGGTTGTTTTGCTGTACTCCGGTGGTCTTGATACTTCGATAATGATTAACTGGCTTAGAGAAAATTATCATTGTGAAGTAATTGCTTTTTGTGCAGATCTGGGTCAGGAAGAGGAACTGAGCGGTCTGGAGGAGAAAGCACTCAAAACCGGAGCATCCAAACTTTATATCGAAAACCTTACTGAAGAATTTATTGTAGATTACATCTACCCCACTCTCAAAGCTGGTGCAATCTATGAAGGCTCTTATCTTTTGGGAACTTCATTTGCCCGGCCACTTATTGCCCAAAAAGCAGTAGAGATTGCACATAAAGAAGGAGCTACCGCGATAGCACACGGAGCTACCGGAAAGGGTAATGATCAGGTAAGATTCGAACTGTCGGTTATGGCTCTGGATCCAACTCTTAGGATCATCTCCCCATGGAAAGATCCTCTCTGGACTCTTCATTCACGGGAAGATTGCATCGCTTATGCCCAGAAACATAATATCCCTGTCAATCAATCAAAAAAACGTATCTACTCTGAAGACAGAAATATCTGGCATATCAGCCATGAAGGTGGTATTCTGGAAAAACCGGCTGTAGAACCACCCGATGATGTTTACACCTTAAGTTCTACAGTGGAAAACGCTCCAGACAAGGCAGAATATGTGGAGATTACTTTTGAGAAAGGAACTCCTGTTGCGGTCAATGGTAAAAATCTCAAACCGGTGGAACTTCTTAAAGAACTCAATCGAATCGCTTCCATACACGCTGTAGGCCATGTAGATATGGTAGAAAATCGTCTTGTGGGAATCAAATCCAGAGGCGTATATGAAACTCCGGGAGGTACCCTTTTATATATAGCACACAGGGAACTGGAAAGACTGGTTCTGGATCGGGATACCAGCCATCAGAAGGAAGCCCTGGCTATCCGTTATGCAGAGCTGGTTTATAATGGCCAATGGTTCAGTACTCTTCGTTCTGCATTGGATGCATTTGTTAATGTGACACAGCAGAACGTGACTGGTACAGTACGTCTGAAATTATACAAAGGAAATACTATCCCTGCAGGAACAAAAGCAGAAAAATCTCTTTATCTTGAAGATTTGGCTTCTTTTACCGATACAGCCCTGTACGATCAGAAAGATGCTACCGGTTTTATTAAAATCTTCGGTCTGCCCATGAAAGTTGCCGGACTGGTGGAAAAAAAGAAGAGCTGATCTTTCAATGAGCAGTGTCGATGTCATAATAGTTGCCGCCGGGTCTGGTACCCGGCTTGGCCTGTCTGTTCCCAAGGCATTTGTTCCACTTATGGGGAAACCCATCCTCTCCTATTCTCTGCAAACTTTCCTCTCTCATCAGACAATTAACTCCGTAATTCTTGTAGTTCCGGATTCGATGTATGAATCCGCAAACAGAAATTATACTACAAATCGGGTTAAAGTCACTATCGGTGGTGAACGCCGGTGGCAATCGGTCTGTAAAGGTGTCAACCTCAGCGATGCAGAATGGGTAATGATCCACGATGCAGCCCGGCCCTTTGTTAACCACCTGGTCATAGATCGTCTTCTGGAAGCAATATCTAATTTCGACTGTGTGATTACCGTTACTCCTGTGGTCGATACTATACGCATGTATTCAGGTGACCTGGCAGGTGAAACTGTTGACAGAGATAAACTGGTAAGGGTGGGAACCCCGCAACTGTTTCGAAAGGAAATCCTTTGCCAAGGTTTAAAAAGAGCAGAGTCTATGCAGACGCCACCAACCGATGAAGCTATTCTGATGCAGCAGATGGGTGTAAAGGTAGGAATAGCATGGGGTGATCCCAGAAACTTTAAAATTACCACTCCTTCAGATCTGGAGATTGCGGAAGCCCTGGTTGCAAGAAGTCAGCAGATGTCTCTGGACCGGAATTGATTCAGATTACTGCCGCTACCAGGTCTGGAATGGGGTGATCCTGGTCATTATAACCATGCGGATCGATCCCAGAATATCCAATAAACCTGTGCCTGCCCCGGTTTCAAAACGTCTGACAACAGTGTCATGTATTTCTTTGTGTTTTTTGCAGATATAATCCCGCAAATACTTATTTCACCTGTGTAGCCGGACTTCTGCAGCTGCTTAAAAAGATTCTCAGAATTAAGAGTAAAATCTTTCTCTAATGCAGTATCAATCAACCTGCTTGAATTATATCTACGGGTATTCGAATTCTTACTATAATCCTAAATTCCGCAGTTGGATGTGGCGCATTCGCGTAACCTATTGATTGCTAAGCCAATCAGGTTTTTAGGTTAAATCCCATCTATTTCGAAAAAGAAAAAACGAACATGGGATCAATCATATGCCATCAGGTTCTAAAATCAATAACAACTTGCCATATAAAAAAGAAAAAATATTTTTCAATTTAAAAAAATTGTTTGACATTATTCTTCATCTAAAATATGATATGAAAACCAAACTTTGACTCACACTATTTTAGTTATTAGTTGAGATACAACAGCCATTATCGTATTTAAATTCAAACTTTTCATTTTATTGAAAGTCAGTTATTTCTAAACAAAAAGAAAGATTACAGTAAGATAAATTTCAGATTATATAGTTGTTAACAATAACAGAAGGGTGGTTTCCATGGGTAGTTTCACTAAAAAACATTGGTTTTTTATTGGTTTGCTACTATCATCTGCAATGTTTTTTCCTCATTTGGGTTATGCAGTAGAGAAAAGCTCTGTTCAGTATTCAAACACTGAAGATCTGTTTGATATGGAACTTGATGAACTTTTGAATATTACTGTTACCACTGCATCCAAATCAAAGGAAAAGCTCTCAGATGCCCCTGGGGTGTTGTCTGTGGTAACCAGAGATGAACTTGAGAGGTTTGGTGGCACAACTCTCAAGGATGTACTCTTGAGAGTACCAAGTCTTATGATGGGTGCTAATTACATGACCGATCGTTCGATGATTACATCACGGGGAGATCATGTATTGTCCAAGTCCGGACACATTCTTTATCTGTTAAATGGAAGGCCTATACGGGAAGTTCTGGAAGGAGGTCTAATATCTGAGGTTTTAGAATCGTTCCCGGTTAATTCCATCGACCACATCGAAGTGATTAGGGGCCCCGGCTCAGTATTATATGGTACAAACGCCTTCTCAGCAGTCATAAATATCATTACCATAGAAAACAGTGAGAGCGTTGGATCAGGAGTAAATGTAAGCGGAGGCCGCGATGCCTTTTCGGTTGCAGGCAATGTTGGAATCAAAGATGGCGATCTCAGTATTCTTGCTTCCATGAGATATGCTGAAAAACGCCCCTGGCATCTTCAATGGGAAGCTTTGGCAATGGATGGGAATATCTATTCGCAAGATGTAAACATTCCTGATAAGGGCCCAGGGGCATACGTAGGAATTAACTATAAAAATTTGAATTTGATGTATTCATTTACCAAATGGGAAACTTTCTATGGAGTAGCAGATTTCAGGCATGAGTACCCATCTTATGGACTCGTAAACTCGAGCAGGCATTTCGCAAATGCAGGGTGGAAACAAGCTATTGGTGAAAAATGGAAAATAGATTTCAACTTTACTTATACTGGTACGGAATTACATGTGTCTTCCTTTCCTGGATCAAATAGAAAAACCAGCGAGCTTTTATGGGAATTGACCAATTCAATTTGTCCTCTAAAAAATCTTAATGTCATTTTGGGTGCAGTAGCAAACTTATCGGACGGCTATGAATATAGAATTATGCCACCACCCGATGGAAAGGTTTTCGATGTCGATACCAATCGTTACAGCATAGGGCTTTATGCTCAGGCAGATTG
>CAYYNL010000137.1:0-12611 GCA_964472925.1 uncultured Fibrobacter sp.
AAGCCTTTATGCGCAATAGATTACGTGTTATCCGCGTCAATCTACTGCGGTTTTTTAGGTTTAACGTTTCTGCTGATGAAATTTGACCTTAAGATTGCCTTAACCGCTTCTTTAAGCATATATTTATAACTTCATCAGTAACAGTTTTTTAACTTGTGCCCCAAACCGTTTTCATTATTTAGAAATGGTGATATAAGGAAGGTATTATCCGGATATGTTAAACTCTCTTTATTTTTCAAAAGCAGATTTTACAAAAAAAGTCCTTTTTTCAACATTGGCTTTTTGCTCTTTCATTTTAGCACAAGATATGTCCACCTCTTTTGGGATAGCTTCCAGCATGAGCACTTCTGAAGTTACAAATTTAGAGCAGATGGCGATCCAAAAAGGCTATTCTTCACAACAGATTGATTTAATAAAAAAACGCTATGGTAATCAAATTCAGAACCAACAAAGACCATCTTCACCCAAAATTAACTTATCGGGGTCATTTTTGGAATTCGACCACCCAGATTCCATCAGCCAAGACAGTCTCAAAGATTCCTCCTTTTTACAAAAAAAGAGAATCGAGTTAGTGAAAGAAGATACTACTGACGAATTACCTTATTTCGGGTATTCTCTTTTTAATATAACTCCGGAAGCATTTAAACCTAATGCAATAGGACCTGTTGACCCCGGATATCTGGTTGGGCCTGGTGATGTCTTACGTCTTTCAGTTTGGGGCCAGGTTGAATTTCAATACGAATTGCAGGTCAGTAAAGAGGGAAAGATATTTATTCCAGTCGCAGGACAGGTTTATGTCACCGGTATTCCCTTTGAGCAACTTCAAGAAAAAATTAAAAATCTTCTTTCAAAGCATTACTCTGGCTTATCCAGTGTCCCGCCACGTACATTTCTGGATCTTACAGTAGCTCAGCTCAGACCAGTACGGATATTTATCATGGGTGAAGTATCATCACCAGGTGGGTACACGGTTTCCAGTGCTTCCACAGCTTTTAATGCTCTTTACAGTATTGGCGGACCACTTAAAAAGGGGTCATTACGAGAGATAAAAGTACTTCGAAACGGTTCTGAAATTGCCACCATTGATTTTTATCAATACATGCTTACCGGGAAATGTACTACCGATGTTCGACTACAGAATAATGATGTGGTCTTTGTACCAACCAGAGGCAAGACTGTGGCAGTTAAAGGCTCGGTATTCAGACCTGCTATTTACGAGCTGAAAGGCGATGATAACCTTCAGGCATTGCTGTCGTTTTGTGGCGGATTACTACCATCTACCAATATTGACAGAGCGCAAATTTATCGGATGCTTCCTTTTGATCAAAGGAACTCATCAAAGCAGGTAGTTAAAGTTATAGATCTGGATATAAGTAAATATTTACAGAATAAAGAGGATTTCGTTCTTTATAATAATGACACTTTGAAGATCACTCCCTTGATTGATGATTTGAAAAATTATGTGACATTAAAAGGAACAGTGTATTATCCAGGTGTTTATCAGTGTGACAGCCTTACTCTTCGGGATCTCATTTTCACCTATGGCAAGCCGTTCGAAGAAAAATCGTTCATGAAACGGGCAGATCTGATCCGTCGTAACGAAGACCATACGACAACTGTTACCATACCAATTGACCTTGCCAGATTAAAGGAAGATCCCTCCTATAACATGCAGCTGGAGCCTTTGGATGAAGTGATAGTCTACGAAAAAGATGTAGAAAAACCTACCGATCTCAAAATTATTGTGGAGGGGGAGGTCCGTAATCCTGATACATTCACTTTGAGTACCAATCTTACGATTATCGATGCTCTTTTAAGAGCAGGTGGTTTTACCCGTCAGGCCTACCGAAAAAAAGTTGATGTTTATCGGGTTAATAAAACTGATCCCAATCTGTTGACTGAGGTTTTTCAGGTAGAACTCCCGGATTCTTTGAATTATACAGATACCTCATGCAATTTTATTCTGCAGGATGAGGATAAAATTGTTGTACGCCCTGATCCGTCTTACATAGTTGATCAGTATGTAACAATCGATGGTCTGGTAAAATTCAGAGGATCGTACGCAATTTCTAGACGCGGTGAACGCCTAACAGAGCTTATTAAACGGGCGGGTGGATTATTACCCGATGCTTTTCTGGAAGGTGCCACAATCACTAGAAACAATAAACGGCTGGTGGTAAATTTTAAAGATGCGTTATATGGTAACGAATCAAAAGAAAATGTGCTACTCCAGAAAAATGACACCATTTTTATCCCTCCCCGACCTAATACTGTATTTGTGCATGGCAATGTTAATAATCCCGGACTCTTCAGCTATATAGAAAAAATAAAAGTTAAAGACTATATTGACCGGGCTGGTGGGCTGGCTGATAGCAGTTCATATATTCTTCTTACTTCTCCTAGCGGAGAAACCAAAAAAATCAGTAAAAGAGGAATTCGCAACCCAGTGGTACAAGATGGGTCGGAAATATATGTTACCAGAATAACGCCTGTTAATAAACCAGAGAGGAATGGCCCGTCCATAAGCGAAGTAATCAGAGATACTTTGGCAATTCTGGCAAGCGCAGTCACGGTTTTGACCCTTGCTGTGAAATTAAAGTAGTGGAATTTTTTTAAGAGTCGTTTTTCACAACAGATAAACTTTTTATCAGCTATTAAAAATATTCAAATATGAATACAATTCTTAAGACGATTTATAATCCATTAATTAATAGTGGACAACTTTCTTCCATGTTGATACAATTGAGTTTTGATTATATATTTTATGCGAAATAAGGTATGATTTCTGTTTTTTCTGCTTCCAGTAGTTTTTAACTGTTATTATCCAAAAAACAGATTGAAATTTGACCTATGCGATATCTCAAATATTGTAGCCTTTCAATATGAAAGTCTTATCATGAATTCTTGGACAGTTTTGGTTTCCTCAGTAGCTTTCTTTGCAATTTCTCTAGTTTTTTCAAACCTGATATTGCGACTCCTTATTAAATCTCCTGCTATCAAATATTTTTGTGATAAACCAGAAGTCCGTAAACTTCATTCCAGACCAATACCCCGAATCGGCGGGGTTACAATAGTTACCGTATTCTTTTCTTTGTTAATCTTTCTTTCTTTCTCTGAAGAAGTAACAGGCATTTCTGCTCCGATCACAAACAGTCTAATTAAGGTTTTACTGATATCCTCGGTTATCATCTTTACATGTGGGATACTGGATGACACCATATTTATTACCATGCGAGTTCGTTATAAAATCGTGGCAGAGCTTTTAATAGCTCTGATTACCGTTTACTTTTATGATGTCAATTTCGGGCAGATCTCTTTTTTAGGCTTTTTTACTTTTCCTTTATGGTTGAGCAAAATTATTTCTGTATTATGGATTATAGGGCTGATCAACGCATTCAATATGATAGATGGAGTTGATGGATTAGCCGGCGGTATCTCTCTTATCTCAATTTTGACCTTGGCTGCTATTGCTGCCCTGAGCGGTTTATCATCTTTAGTAGTAGTCTGTTTCATACTGGCCGGTTCAATAATTGGTTTTCTCCATTACAATTTGCCTCCTGCAAAAACTTTTATGGGTGACACCGGATCACTTTTTTTGGGCACCATGATAGCAGTGATTTCCATGCACCTGGGAAATGAAGTTGTTGGTTCAAGAACTATAGCTGTGATGCCACTTATTGCGGGAATTCCAATAATTGAAGTACTGGTAAGCATGGTTAGACGATATTTTAAATCAAAAGACAGCGGGCATAACCTGTTTCAAAGATTTCACAGCATGATAGTAGCAGACAACTCCCACATTCATCACCGTCTTATTTTCCTTGGTTTTACTCATCTGGAAACTACCGCAATATTATGTACAGTCTCTTTCACTTTATGTTGTGGTGCACTTTGTCTTTATCTGATTCCTTCACAAGTAATCCTTTTTCCACTCTTATATCTGGCAATTCATGTTATTTTTTTGCTTGATCAACTGGGATTTGGAGGACGTTTTAAAAAAGCACTTCACTTGAGTAGCTCCAGATACAGCGGCTACAAAAAAAGACCGCTGGTAGGAATTATTGACCAGGAAGGCATCACCTACCATCTTTTGAAAAAAAGAAGCAAACAGAATATTGAATATGTTCCAGTTACTGAAGAGGAAATTCCGGGAATCAGCAGATACCTGAAAGCTGTGGTAATAAATAAAAACGTTAAAACTACAGACTCTTATCTTAATCTCGCCGAACAGGTTTCAATTTTGATAAAAGGACCGATATTCATAGTTTCCCCAGAAAAATCCTCCAGATTATCTGTTCTTGAAGTTTACAAAAATGGAACTCTAAATGTTAAAGAGAAAAAGTGTTCAATCCATCAGCTTATCAAAGAAATGGAAAATATGTCTTCAATTAGTGTTACAAAGGGATCTAAGTTCCTAAACGCAAGCGATTCGGATAAGAGAGTAAATGGTTGATTGCAATTTTATAAAACAGCGATGTTTAGTTCTTTCCAAAGATAGTTCCTTTATCACCAGAGTTGAAGAGCTGCTTTTAAAAACCGGTCTTTACACGGTTGATACTGCCACTGATCGTAAAATGGCTCTTCTTCTTTTTCTTCAGTGTAAACATTCTATTGTGCTGCTTGATGAAGATTTTCTTCCACGGTTTCCTCATCGGTTGCTTCAATTCTACAAAATGGCCCACCGTACACCTGGAATTATCATCTTCAGAAAGTCTGGGAAAGATTTAAGCGGTTATTGTTTCCTTACCGAATGCTTTGTTGAAATTATCGATATGCCTTTTGCAAATGAAAAACTGATGCTGGCTCTGAACCAGACAGACCGGTATATGCGATTACATTCTAAAAGCATTTTTTTCCGAGGTTTACTGATTCATGTAGGTCTGGCAATACCAGTTTTGCTTTTATTAATTGTGCTGCTTTTGTAGACAAAAAGCTACTAAGCAATCCCAACTATTAAAACCAGAGTCCGGCAATGTGATTTATTACAGTACATACCCGATCTCCTCAGCTAACAATATATCACTTCTGACAAATGTACCACATCCTCTGGCAATCATTCTGCCCCTGTCATCGAATAAAACTGATTCGGCAAAAGAGATCTTTTTGCCGTGTTGAATGACTTTACCTTCCGCCTTAATGATCCCTTCTGAAACCGGACGTATAAAATGAAGATTAAAAGATACGGTAACCAGTAAATTCTCAGTTACTAATGAGCTTACTGCAAAATAAGCTGCATCATCCAAAGCCTTGAAGTAAACAGAACCATGTACAGCCTTAGCTCCATGAAAAAAATCCTGTTTCACTGCAAAAGTAATTATAGCAGTACCTTTTCCGATTTTAATGCCAGGATTGTAATATTTATTTGTGGGCGCACGCATGTACATGTTTTCCAGTTTTTTAAAATGGATGGTGTTCATAAAAATCCTTGGTTAAAAGATATAGTATCCATTCAATTATAATTATGTGCAATACTGTGCAATAATAAATAAATGAAAAGCTACATAGAATAATCAATCCCGCTTATCCAGGAAATGGGAATCACATCAGATCTTTTCCAGATCAAAGAATTAGGCTATAGAAACCCCAATTTCCTTTTTAGTTGCAGCCAAAACATAGAATAATAGTAAAGTCATCTGTTCTTTATGGTACAATTTTTGCGCCATTCATCTACTTAAAACTCACCACTTTTGTTAACTATCTTCAGCACTGTCTATTAGTCTATTAATGGTATGGTTGCACTTTTAACAAAGAGGGAGAATGCGACTTTTAATACGATTAACTACCAGTATAAAAAATTTTTCAAAAGTCCAATTGTTATTTATCCCTGAACACCGCAACAGTTCCATTTTTCGTATAGGTTTTAAAACTTGTGTTGTTTTTCTCAGTATATGTCTCTTAAGTCTGGGAGGAGTATTCAGAACACTTCTCTTCCTGACTAATCAGGCAAATTCCTATTTAACCATCAATTTCCAACTGAAAAAAAACTATCACTACAAATCTTTGGATAATGCTCTTAATCATCTTCTTGATCAATCAATCAGCCTTATTCACTTTCTACCCTGTTCGACAATCGTTATTCCTAAAAACCTGAGTATTGTACCTGAATTCGTCAGTAACTCCAGTCTCTTTCCACTGATGGCACCAAACTCTATAGAGCAACTGCTTAAAACTTATGATTTGAAAAACTATCTCCAACCCTCGCTTCCTGTTAAGCACAGTTCTACCTCAGATCTCTTAGTTTTTGGTTGTCCTTCAGAAGGCAGAATCACTTCCCATTTTGGTAAAAGAACCGATCCGGTTTTCGAAGGTACTGCAATCCATTTAGGCATTGATATAGCTTCCCACATTGGTACCCCCATAATGGCAGCCGCTGATGGTCGAATAAAATATGTTGGAACTAAAACACACTGGGGAAATGTGATTATTATCGACCATGGCAAAGGGTATCAGACCATTTATGCTCATTTGAACAAATTTGGGGTCTGCAGTGGAGATACAGTTAGTAGAGGACAAATGATAGGTTATCTGGGTAACAGCGGTAAAAGCACGGGACCTCATCTGCATTATGAGATTCGTTATTTCGGTAAACCACTAAATCCCTTGTCATTTCTTTTACCGGTTGATATTATTGCAGATTGATATAGCTTCTGGCCCATGTGGATCTCTTTATTAGAGTATTTCTCCCTATCCATTGGAATTATTGCCGGATTTTTATTATCTTACTGCATTCATTTTTTCATGATTTTAGATGTATGGGCCACGACGTTTTTTTTAATGGCTTATAGCTCTTTTATCTTCTCTGGCGATTGTTATTGCGCAAAAAAGAAATGAGCTTTGGCCACTGATTCAAGAAAGGACGGCTTATTTATGCCTTTAAATATCAAAGACCAATTGGTTGCCGATTTTAACCTTCAACCTGTTCAGGTTGAAAATACTCTGGCTCTTTTTGATGAAGGTGCTACGGTGCCTTTCATTGCACGCTATCGAAAAGAGAGAACGGGATCTCTTGATGAAATCCAGATCAGGGATCTTCTTCATAAATACACCTATTACAAAGAACTTGAGGAACGTAAAGCTACCATTCTGGAGAGTATCAGCTCTCAGGGAAAATTAACATCTGAGCTGGAACAGAAAATCAATGCAACTCTAAGTAAAACCGAACTCGAAGACCTTTATCTTCCTTTCAAACCTAAAAGGACCACCCGTGCCACAAAGGCCAAAGAAGCCGGACTTGAGCCTTTGGCTCGGTTTCTTACCGAACTAACCGATACCAAAGCAGATCTTCTGGCAAAGGCTTCTGAATTTCTCAATCCTGAAAAAGAAGTTGATACCCCACAAAAAGCTCTTCAAGGAGCCTGTGACATACTGGCTGAAGAGTTATCCGATAACGCCGATAACCGCAAATGGATGCGGGAGTTAGCAACCGAACAGGGAACCATAATCAGCCAGGTAAAAAAGGAGTTCGAGGGTCAGAAGACCAAATTCGAAATGTATTACGATTATAAGGAAAGTGTTAAAACCCTTCCTTCTCATCGGATTTTGGCTATGTTTCGGGGAGAGAGAGAAAAGGTGCTAAGGGTGTCACTGGAGGTTCCAACTCAGGCCGCACTACATTACCTGGAAAATCAATTGATTAAACATCCGGAAAGTGCGTCGGCAGAAATCTTAAAAAATGCAGTTGCAGACAGTTTTAACCGACTACTGCTTCCTGCAACAGAAACAGAGATTCGCAAAGTGATTCGGGAACGTGGGGAAGAGGAAGCTTTCAAGGTGTTTGGGGAAAATCTGGAGGCACTTCTTTTAAGTGCACCTGCGGGCAGGAAGGCAGTGATGGGAATTGATCCTGGCTTTAGAACCGGATGTAAGGTGGCTATAGTAGATGATACAGGCAAGTATCACGAATACTCCCCTATTTTTCCTCACGAACCGCAGAAAAAAACTGAAGAAGCCAAGGCCATAGTTCTAGGATATATTAAAAAATACGGTATTAAACTGATAGCAATCGGAAATGGGACTGCCAGCCGGGAAACCGACGAATTCGTACGGGAGACATTAAAAGAATTACCAGAAGAACAACGTCCGGTCAGTGTAGTTGTAAATGAAGCTGGAGCCAGTGTTTACAGTGCATCTGAAGTAGCCATAAAGGAGTTTCCTGATCTGGATGTGACTGTAAGAGGAGCGATTTCTATTGCTCGTCGCCTGCAGGATCCACTCTCAGAGCTGGTAAAAATTGATCCAAAATCGATCGGGGTAGGTCAGTATCAACACGATGTCAATCAATCCAGACTAAAGGAATCACTGGATGAAGTAGTGGAAAGTTGTGTAAACCGGGTTGGAGTGGATGTAAATCTGGCTTCAGAGGAACTTTTAAAATATGTGTCAGGTTTAAACCGTCTCATTGCCGCCAATATAGTGAATTATCGTAACCAAAACGGTGCATTTCCCACCCGTGACACTTTGTTAAAAGTACCGGGACTTGGGGAGAAGAAATTTCAGCTTTGCGCAGGTTTTCTGCGAATTTCGGAAGGACAGAACCCTCTTGACAACTCATCTGTTCATCCGGAAAGATATGAATTGGTAAAGAAGATGGCAGCAGAACTGAAAACTACGTTAAACGAGCTTATCGGGAATTCTGCACTTATCCGCTCGATAGACAAGAGGAAGTTTATTTCGGATGATGTGGGATTGCCTACCATAGAGGATATACTGCAGGAACTGGAGAAGCCGGGTCGTGATCCCAGGGCAGAATTTAAATATGCCAGGTTTGATGAAACTGTTATGGAGATTAAGGACCTTAAAGAAGGAATGATTCTGGAAGGGACGATCACTAATGTCACCAATTTCGGTGCATTTGTGGATATCGGAGTGCATCAGGATGGTTTGGTACATATTTCTGAGTTGGCAGACCGGTATGTTGATGATCCAAAAAAAGTGGTTAAAGTGGGACAGGTGGTGAAGGTAAAGGTGATGAAAGTGGATGTGGAACTCAAAAGAATTTCTCTTTCCATGAAGCTTGCAGAGGGGCCATCAGTGCAAAAAGGCGCTCGGTCACCTAAGACTACAGATTTGCCGGACAGTAAGAATCTTGCCAGAAAATTTTCGCATACCAAAGAAAATGAGAAGCAGAAACTAAAGACTTATAAGCCTAAGTTCAATATAAGGCAGATTATGAAATAATCCTAAAAACCGCAGTAGATTGACGCGTATAACACGTAATCTATTGCGCATAAAGGCTTTCAGTCCTTTCGGCCTTATCACCAGTAGATAAAACCTCAAGGACTTCAAACCTTTCTGTACCAATATCTTACGGTTCTTCATCATCACCTACTGCGGTTTTTAGGTTAAAGGCTATTATTTGAATATCTTATTATTCAAGATTTTTTGATAAAGCGAAATGGTTTTTTCTGCATTATTATTCCAGGAAAACTTTTTGCACTGAGAATGTCCTCGGATAATTAATTCTTCTCTTAATTTCGGATCTGATGATATTTGTTTCATAGCAGATTCAATTTCTTTAGTACAATAAGGATCAAATGTAATAGCAGCATCTCCTACTACTTCTGGTAAGGAGGAATTATTTGAGCATAAAACTGGGACCCCACAAGCCATAGCTTCTAAGGGAGGTATCCCAAAACCCTCATACAATGATGGATAAATGAAAGCATGTGCATTTCTGTAGAGATTCACTAATTCATCATCTTTAACATATCCGATGTACTCAATTTGATGATTTTGAGATTCTGTTTTAATTTTTTGCAATACTTTAGTATAACCCCAACCTAATTTCCCGGATATATATAATGAATATTTTTTATCGGTAGTATTGGAAAAAGAACAAAATGCATCTATCAGTCTCTCTATATTTTTACTTGGCTCAATCGTGCTTACAAACAAAAAATAGGGTTTTTTGACATTTGATTTATAGCTCAGCTTGTTTGTTTTTGCCTTGGTGGAATAGATTGAACCAAAACCCTGATATACACATTCAACAGGAGTTCTTAAATCATTAAAAATTCTTAAAATATCTTTTTTGGTATTTTCAGATACCGAAACGATACAATCAGCATTAGCAACTGATAATTTTATCATTAGTCGAAAAAAACACCCATGAATCCTTTTCCGCCTGTTTGGATATATATATGAAGTTAGGTCATGGATTGTACACACTTTTCTACATCTTGCAAAATATGGAATAGTGTAATTTGGCGAATGTAGTAAATCAATCTTATACTTTTTTACCAGAAATGGAAGAGACAATTGCTCCCATAAAATTCTCTTAAAAGTATTTAAATTACCACAATTGACGATAGTCAAATTTTTATGATTAAAAAGTTCACGATGCACAGTACGGACAAAAACAAATATTTTATATGGCCCATTAATCTTTGAAAGAGCATCAATTAAACCCTTTGTATAATTTCCTATACCAGTAGGTCTCTCTGGAATGGATGTTGCATCAATAGCGATATTATAATTCATTTATGATGTTTCCAGCATTCTTTTAAAATATTGTACAAAACCTTTAGTTGCCTTTGTTAAAATAATTTATCTCCAGCCTCTTTACAGTTCCAGAACATCCCTGATCTATAGAATAGGGTGGCTTGAAACCTGTTGTTTTTTGAAATTTCTCAGTTGAAATAATATTTATGTTTCTGGTGGTCCACCGTACCGTTTCCCGGGTCCGAGGTCCATAAATCATGGGCAAGCGTAATACAGTACTTTTAAAGTTCCATCGATCTGAAAGAACGAGTTTTTCTGTCTCTAATTTACTTTTACCGTAATTAATGTCCGGCTTCGGAGGTTCGTCTTCTGTACGCGGATTTATTCCATTCCCATAGCCTGCTGCTTCAACAGTACTGATAAAAATGAATTTTTTTACACCTGATTTTTGAGCTTCTTTAAGAAGGTAGTTAGTTCCATTTACATTAATCGCATGAAAATCCTCGCATGTTTTTCTAAGATCATTTCTGGGGATGGCAGCTAAATGAATTACTATGTCTATAGAAACAGTTACATGCTTAATTGAACTCTGATCTCTTAAATCAGCTTTAACCCATTCTATTTCCTGCTTAGAAATAAAATATAGTGGCCGGGTTTCGTGATATAACCCTCGGACTTGGTAACCATTATCGATAAGGTATCTGCAAAGATGCTGTCCTATAAATCCATCTGCACCAGTAACTAGTATTTTTTTCATTTGTTCCTATGCTGTTCCTCTACTATTCAGAGAAGTTCGCATATTAAGTAGCTCTGTTTTGTAACAAGCTAATCGCAGCTTCAAACACTTCATCAATACTGATTGCTTCCATGCATTGATGGTTTTCCGGACAGATAAAGGTAAAACAGTTCTCATGACAATACTTTTGATGTTCATGGCAACTGCAATTGAATTGCTTGTATATGACTTTTACTAAGGGGTTGTTTTCAATCTGATGATAAATCGGATTGGTCGGTCCAAATATAAC
The DNA here is from genome assembly GCA_964472925.1 of uncultured Fibrobacter sp. Classification (GTDB taxonomy): domain Bacteria; phylum Fibrobacterota; class Chitinivibrionia; order Chitinivibrionales; family Chitinispirillaceae; genus JAAYPC01. Next base: position 11,466 of record CAYYNL010000137.1, read on the forward strand.
AACAGAAGGAGTATGCAGTGCATCCGCAAAATGAGATTGGGAAGAATCCAACCCTATAAACAAATCCGAATGTTTTATAAGTGCAGCCGAATGAATAAGTGAAGTTTTCCCGCAATAATTAAGTATATGAAAATTAAAATGATCTTCATACGATCTGAGTTTGTCAGCTTCAGATTTTGAACCAATAAATATTATAGTGCTGTTCAAAGATGATAATCTTGAAGCTAATGTAAGAAAATTGGTAATATTCCATTCCTTTTGTTTCCAACCAGCAAATGGAGCCAATGTAACCAATTTTTCAGTTTTAAATGAAGAGACAATGCTTTTTGCCCAGTTGTCAATATCTTCCGGAATGTCCAACAAATATTTACAGTCTTCTTGCTTTATGCAATAACCGGCCTTTCTTACCAAATCACAATTGAGATTTCTTAAATGCTGAGGCTTACTATAACCATCGATTACTTCACTAAAAGCGTTTCTGAAGTGTGGACGCCAACTTATACCATATCTTCTCTTTTTCCCGATTAAAGCGCAAATAAAAGCAGACTCAAAACTGCCTGTAAAGTCAAAAACCACATCATAATTTTGTTTAAAAAGAAGAAAAAAGACAGGAAAATTCGCTATGATCATTTTCGCAAAGCTTATGAATGTATTACTGGTCTTACTGTATGGAGAGTAATCGAAATAGATATTACTGATTTGGGTATTATATTGAACCACCTGGTTATTTACCTTTTTTATCAAAATATCAATCTCAAGCTCAGGATAGAGTTTTTTTAGAGCATTGATTGCTGGGGTTGCCATAAAAACATCACCCAGGTAGTTAAGTGAAATCACCAGAATTTTACCACTTTTCTTCTGAGCTATTAAGCCATATAAAAAGTGTAGTATCTTGAAATAATAATCAAAAAGGATCTTATGAAACAAAATGTTGATTTTTTTTTGAATGCTCATAAAAAAGAATTGGTTTATATTATATCTGCAGGGATATAAGTTGTATAAAATATATCATTATTGCCTCTTAAAAGAAATGTAACCTCTATGAAAGAATCTGTTAAGGGTTCCAGATGGGTATTGTGGCTGAGTCGTCGAGCCCATTAACAAAAAAGTAGTGATTAGGCAATAGAATGTTTTGTTCTTTCTCAC
>CAYYNL010000138.1:0-12369 GCA_964472925.1 uncultured Fibrobacter sp.
GATCAGATTCAGCAGATGTCTATGCTTTGTGCTATTGCGGATGTTTATGACAGACTGACTACTCCGTGGGGAGCTGCAAGGAGAAGTTGTCTGCCTCAGGAGGCTCTGGCATTGATATTTCAGGGTGCGGATGAGCAATATCCAAGAGAGCTGGTGGAACATTTTACCAGGCTTATGGGTATATATCCGGTGGGTAGCCTTGTGAAATTGGAGTCCGGGGAAATGGGACTGGTCATAAAAGTGAACAGGGATAACCTTTTATCACCTCAACTGGTAATGCTGTTTGACAAAGGTGGTCGGAGAATTGAAAAACTGCAGATAAGGGATCTTTCCAGAAGTGAAGAAAATGAAAGAGAACTGTGGAAGGTATCCTGCTCGTTGGATCCTGCCAATTATGGTGTCAATCCAGCAGATTTCTTTCACAATGATGTCGGGAATTAAAACCGGTTATTAAATTTTGTTTTGGAAAAGTGAATGAAAAGACATTTACTCTATTCCGAGGATAAACTCCGGGGATTGATTTATGGAACATGGATTGGTGATGCTGCGGGAGCATCCTTTGAAGGTTATGGAGCGGATTTGATTCCATCGCTTGATCCTGACTATTTCATTTCCCATCCTCCGGTAACTTATACTGATGACACCCAGATGACCATTTCAGTTTTAGAAGAGATGGTGGAAAACGGGGAAATAATTCAAGAATCCTTAAAGGAGCGTTTTCTAAAGAGATTTTCACCATGGCGACATTACAGTGGAGGGATGCTGGAGGTTATTGAGCGGTGGCGAAGTGGAGAGCACATAGAGAGTGCTGCCAGAAGTCTGTACGGAGGAATGGGCAGTTTTGGTGATGGTGCAGCTATGAGAGTGGCACCGATTAGCGCTTTCTTCTCCATTAAATCAATAGAGGATTTTAAAGAGCAGGTTAGACTCTGTTCCAGCCTTACTCATACTCATTCTTATGGAATTTCGGGCGCTGTGTTACAGGGCTATGCGGTACTGTTAGCCTTAAATGAGGTTGCACCAGAGGACTGGTTTGCTCATTTATATGAATTAGAGATCGAGGGTGCTTATAAGATCAAGCTGGGTGATGTTGCCAAGGCTTTGAAATATCGGGCTTCGCCTAATGAGAGTGTGAAGATGGTTGGAAATGGAGCTGACGCCCTGGATGCGGTATCTGCTGCAATCTACTCTTTTCTCAGAAATCCATCATCATTTGAAGATTCTCTCACTTTCGCTATATCTATGGGAGGAGATACCGATACCATTGCCGCGATGACTGGAGCTATTGCTGGAGCCTTTTGGGGATATAAACGTATACCATCCTGGTTTCTTGGTAGTCTGGAAAATGGAAAGGATGGTAGAGGGTTGGTAGAAAAACTTATTTCGAAGGCTGTTGAAAACAGAGATAATATTCGGAGGGGAGAGGATTCGAACCTCCGGTAGGGTTACCCCTACGCAGGTTTAGCAAACCTGTGCCTTAAGCCAACTCGGCCACCCCTCCAGAATTTATTGAATGTCTAAAATAAATTGGTTAGCTGCATAAAACAAGCTAATTTATGGATTTATTTTTTTTAGCCGGTGTTCTTGAATAGAACTGTAAATCAGCTTTAAGTGTCACATTATTATATGCTTACTATTTTGAACTCATTATAAGCAGGAATGTATTTTATAGTGTACTGTAATTGAGTATGAATGTATAATTACATCAAAGTACAGTTATTTCGGCTTTGTTTTTTTATAATTACTGTCGAAACTTATGCTTTCTCTTCATTCCGGAGGATTTTCCGGAAAAAATCGAATTTTTATTATTGAGTTTTTTTGCCGGGAGTGAGAAACACTTCATAGTGTATTTCAGGAGAAATATGGAAAGTAATGACCTCAAGGGTACTTTTTACCGTTATCTCCATTATTTTCTAGCCAAAGATGACACTTCTGCCACTTCATATGACAAATATATGGCTCTGGCCTATGCTGTCAGAAGTGAATTGGTTGATAGTTGGATCAAGACTACAAATAATTATCGTGAGCAAAATGTTAAAAGAGTGTACTACCTGTCCATGGAGTATGTTTTTGGTAAAAATCTACGCCATAACATGGTCAATTTTGGAATTGAGGTTCCATTTACTACCGCTGTTCGTTCTTTGGGCTATTCCATTGAAGAGCTTTATGCGCAGGAAGATGATTTTGAACTGGGATATGCAGGTAAGGGACGTCTGGCAGTTTGTTTTCTGGAATCTTTGGCTACATTGGGAGTGCCTGCAATGGCCTATGGCTTACGCTATGACTATGCTCAATTTCAACAGGATATCAAAAATGGAATTCAGGTGGAACGCCCTTATGATTGGCTTCACAGGGGGCATCCTTGGGAAATTGTCAGGCCGGAGTATTCTTGCAGTGTAGGTTTTGCGGGAGAGTGTTATCCCAAAGATCCGCTCTGTTCACTTGGGCCTTATGAGTGGAAAGCATCTGAGCAGGTCCATGCAATACCCTATGATGTACCTATTCCGGGCTACCGCAACAATATAGTTAATACTCTGCGATTATGGTCCGCACGTGCTTCCGAAGAGTTTCTTCCAGATTATGCCAACCATGGAGATTATGTCAGAGCTTGTGAGGAGAAGTCTCAGCTTGGCCGTATCACTAAGGTACTTTTTCCGGAAGAAGATATTCGCAGGGTGACCGACCTGCGGATGAAACAGCAGTTTTTCTTTGTTAGCGCTGCACTTCAAGATATAATTCGCCGTTATAAAATATCTAACAAAGATATTACCGAACTGGATAAAAAGGTGGTTATTCAGTTAAACGGAAGCCGTTGTGCTTTGGCTATCCCGGAGCTGATGAGAATTCTTATAGATAAAGAAAACCTCTCCTGGGATCAAGCCTGGAAAATCACCAGAAATGTTTTTGCCTATACCAGCACAGCTGTTCATAAGGAAAACCTTGAGGCTTGGCCTGTTTACAAAGTTGCTCAGATTCTTCCTCGCCACATGCAGATACTTTTTGATATTAACCAGATACACCTGGAAGATGTTCGTCAGAATTACAGCAGTGATGCAGATGTAATAAGGGATTTGTCTCTTATCGAAGAAGGTGAAGTAAAAAGAATTCGTCTTGCTAATCTGGCCGTATTGGGCTCTTTTTCTGTAAATGGAGTTTCCAGGGAACAGTCTGAGATTTTAAAACGAAGACTTTTTTCGGCTTATTTTACCCATTTTCCGGAAAAATTCTGTAACAAGACTGTAGGAATAGCCCATCGCCGCTGGCTAATGTGTGCTAATCCCAGACTGTCTGAACTGATCTGCTCTGCAATAGGACAAAAATGGATTACAGAACCTATGGCCTTGGCAGAACTGGAAAAATTCGCGGATGATTCCGAGTTTCTGCTTTCTTTACAAAAAATCAAATTCCAGGCTAAAGAGTATTTGGCTTCATGCCTTAAAGATTTCTCTCTGGCAACTGTTGATGATTGCTCGGTTATGTTTGATATTCAGAGTGGCAAGATTCATCCTTATAAACGCCAGGTTTTGCATGTCTTATACATCCTGCACAGATATTTGCAGATTAAATCAGGAGAAACTTTAAAGTGTAAAAGACTTCATGTGTTTGCAGGGAAAGCTTCACCTTCAGATTTTCTGGCAAAACAGGTCATTCATCTTATTAATGTTACAAAAAATCTGGTTAATAATGATCCTGAAATAAGCAAACAGATGCAGGTCGTGTTTATTCCCAATTTTGGTATGAGCTGGGCTGAAAAAATTCTCCCCTCTGCTGATCTTTCAGAACAGATAGCAACTGCTTCATTTGAAGCTGGTGGTACATTCAATATGAAATTCGCTTTTAATGGTGCTTACACCATTGCCAGCAGGTGTGGGTCTAACCTGGAATTGGCAGATAGGGTCGGTACGAATAATATTTCTCTTTTTGGTAAAAGTTCTGAAGATCTCTATAATATCGGTAATTACAGGCCTCAGGATTATCTTCAGGGTGATTCTCGTTTAAGTAACATTTTTTCACTGTTGGAAAGTCTTTTACCTTCCTTATCAGATGGCTCTGCAATCTATCCACTGATCTCCTCTTTACGTGATAATGACCGGTATTTTGTATTGATTGATTTCGCTGATTATTTACAGAAACAGGAATCGATAGATCAATTGTTTACTGATAAACAAAAGTGGTCCAGAGCTTGTCTTATGAATATTGCACATACAGGATATTTCTCCTCGGATAGAGCCACTTTGGAATATGCGCGGGAAATCTGGAAAGTGATATGAAAAAAGAATCGAAATTAACTGGCATACCAGTGGTATCCGGCTGGGGAATGGGATCTGCTTATTTTGTAGGAAGAGCAGTTCAACAGACTTCTACCGTTTCTATCTCCAGGCAGGATGTGGGCGATGAAATCATGCGTTTCAACGAGATAAGGGAACGGGCCAAAAAAGACTACCGGCAATATATTAGCGATCTTGGGGGATCTTCCACTGTTGATGTTTCCATACTTAATATTTATGAACACATTCTGGATGATCCTGCCTTCATAGGGCAAGTTGTAGAGACCATTTCATCAAAACTCTACGATCTGGAGACTTCTATCCGCTTGGTTTCCAATGATTTCATTAAGCGCTTTGATTCTGCCGGCACTACCTATTTCAAAGAACGAAGCAGTGATATGGTAGAAATCTGCGAAAAACTGATCTCCTATCTTTATCAGGATGATGGCAGAACCAAAACTTTCATGGAACCGGTTGTGCTGGTGGTACTTAGAACTTTTACACCCACTGATATCCTATCCTACGATAAATCCAAAATTCAGGCTGTAGTTACTGCCAGTGGTGGAAAAACTTCTCACGCTGCAATCCTTGCCCGTTCTTATTCTATTCCGGTTGTCTCAGGAATCCGAAATATTGCTGAAAATATAAGGCCTGGTGATCATATCCTGGTTGATGCTGAAAAAGGGGTCGTTTATGTAAGACCCGCCGCTGCAGTTATAAGCAGATATAAAAAACAGCCATTCGATGAAAGAGCCTTTGAGATACTTAAAACCAAGTGGCGCAGGCCGGTTTATACCACCGATGGAGTTCAAATCGATGTCCTGGCAAACATCTCCTTACCAGAAGATGTAAATGATGCAAATGATTTCGGCGCCGACGGAATAGGACTGGTTCGCACCGAGTACCTCCTCTCCAACAGAAAAGAGATGCCCTCAGAGGAGGCACAATATGAATACTACAAAAAAATTCTGGAGAATACAAAACAGAAACACTGTGTTATTCGTCTGATGGATATCGGTGGAGATAAAGTACCTCAGTTCTTTGATATGCCTCCGGAATTTAATCCATTTATGGGCTGGAGGGCTATCCGGATTTTTCTGGAAAGAAGAGATATTTTCGAGACTCAGATAACTGCTATCATGAAAGCAGGGGTTAACCACGACTATTCAATAATGATGCCCATGGTTACCACTTTGCAGGAGTGGTTGGAGGCTAAGGCGGTTATTGCTCAGGTCGCCATGAATTTAAATATGAAAATGCCTAAATGTGGAGTCCTTTTTGAGGTTCCATTGGCCATAATGGAAATGGAAACATTTATGAAAGAGATCGATTTCGCTTCGGTTGGTACTAACGATCTCATTCAGTATCTCAGTGCTGCAGACCGCAATAATGCAAAGGTTAACTATCTGTATAATCCAATTGAACCTGCATTCCTGCGAATCATTCAGAATGCCATAAAATGTGCCAATGACAATGGAATGCCCCTTTCGATCTGTGGGGAAATGGCAGGAAATCCTCTGCATACCGTGCTGCTTGTTGGTCTGGGATTGCGTAGATTCAGTGTGATTCCACGCAATATTCCTTTGATTAAGGAGTTGATTGCCAATATCAGTTTTGCAGAAGCCGCTGAAAGCATCTCTCATATCGAAGCAATAGAGTCTACCGAAGATATGTCACACTGGCTTAAAAATCTCAATAAACGTCTTCTTGGCGAGGTGCTTCAGAAACTGCCAGTCAGTGTTGATGTATGACCTAAATCGTCCAAATTAGGTTAATATTCTCAGGTTCGTTCCATACCGATTAATCTGAGAAATTCATTGCGAGTATCGCTTTCCGTTCTGAAACTTCCTAACATTGCCGAAGTGATCATCTTTGAGTTCTGTTTTGACACTCCTCTCATCATCATGCAAAGATGTTGGGCTTCAATAACTACTCCTACTCCTTCTGCATTGATCGGTGCAATTATGGAGGATGCTATTTGCTGGGTGAGTCTTTCCTGGACCTGAAGTCTTCTTGAGAAGCAGTCAACCAGCCGTGCAAGTTTGCTTACTCCGTAGATTCGATCCTTAGCTATATAACCTATGTGACATTTGCCAAAAAAGGGCAGCATATGATGTTCACACATACTGTAAACTTCAATATCCCGCACTATTATCATATGGTTGCATTCCTCATGGAATATGGCTTTATTTATTATCTCCTCAGGGTTTTGTGTGTACCCCTGCATGAGGTGCTTAAAAGCACTGCAGACTCTTTTTGGAGTATCCTGTAAGCCTTCCCTTTGGGGATCTTCACCAATAAATTTCAATATCTGCCGAATCGCTTCTTCCATTGATAATCACACTTTCCATATTGAGACTACAAATTCTATTACACCCAAAACCATTATGATTTTGAAGTGTTTGAAAAATAAACAAATTCGCAATTGATCACAACTGAGTGACCCTCTTCGCTAACGAGAATGATTACTTTTTTTTGTGCCATTACTATTTTTAACCTTGGTCGTATGATTATTGTTTTAAAATATTCTCAGTTCTTATGTAATGTTTTTTTCCCCCGGTTCGTTAAACCAAAGATACAGGTCAGTTCTATCAGGTAATTACAGGAGCAAAGGATGCATATCTCAAGGAAAAGTTCTTCACGATCATCTCTGATTAGAAGTGTGGCACTATTAGCAGTTCTTATCTGTGGCTTTTATATTGCCATCAAACTAGGTCATCATGGACTTCCTGCCAGCATTTCCAGCTTTATTAACACAGATGCCGATGTCACCAGACAGAAACTTGTTCAGATGACCCAAACCCAACAGGATAGTATCAGGAAGTTAGTTGCAGGGTTCTGGGTCAGTGAGTTTAATAACCAAAACGGTACTGTCAGAAAATCCGATCATATTGAAATCCGTGATAACGGCATTATATGGCAGGTGATTAACTGGAATGTTACATTCCCATCTGAAGACACCCTCTCCATGTATCTGGTGCGTAATGGCTACCTTATGCCCTATGGGAAAAGGTCCGAAAAAGACGGTTATGCCTGTGATGTGAGGATTATTCGTCAGACATTTATTGTTGGTACTGATACCTGTTATGGAGCAAGTCAGACTGATGAGCTTTGGTCAATAGAGAAAAGTTCTGATAGGTTTATTTGCAATGATCGCAATTTTAGCAGTTATACCGGCGAACTGCAGGAGTTTTTTCCGGATGGCATGATTGATTTGGTAGATGCCATTAACTTAACCGGTTGTGCCCCAGGTTATAATCTGCAATCCTATGCAAGGGATGCGATCTGTGCGCAACTCAAGAATCTTGCTCCAATAGCATTTAATAAGGAAACGATATATCAGTGGATAAGCCATTATTATGTTCCCCTGATAATTGACGACATTTTTCATTCCCAAATGTTTTTTTCGATTCCTGAAAGTCTTACTGTCTCCTTTGGCATCTCTGCAGAGGGTAAAGTTACAGAACCCAGGATAAAAACTGGTGTTTCAGGAAGGGCCAGCCAGGTGATAATGCAAAGCTTAAACAGATGGGAATTTCCCAGGCATAATAACAAGGATAAAGTACCCACGATAGATTACACATTTCATCTTTCGGGTAATTAGCAGCCCACTAACTTGTGTTGGATAATCAAACCAGGGCTGATTTCTTTGAAAAAGAGGAATTTTAAATTGAAACAAAATGATTCAGAAGGGCAAATGCAATCCACTAATATAGGATTGGTGTCCAAAAAATCTTCAGTATTGGGATTGGGGTGCTGGGTTTTTGGGGGTAGCGACTGGGGTATACAGAACGAAAATGATTCTCTGGATGCGATAAAAGCCGGTTATGACAGAGGTATTACCCACTTTGATACTGCTCAGGTTTATGGTAAAGGACATTCTGAAGAGCTCTTAGGTCGTGCACTTAAAGGTGTTCGGGAGAAGGTCTTTATAGCCACCAAAATGATGTTTACTCAAAAAGAAAAGGTGGAAGGCTCAATAGTTTCTTCACTTAAACGGCTCAAAACCGATTATGTTGATTTGTTCTACATCCATTGGCCCAGAAAAAATGCAGATCTGGAGGGCATGATGGAGGGGTTAGTCAGAGCCAGGGAAAAAGGGCTGATAAAAGGTATTGGGGTCAGCAACTTTTCAGTAGAGCAGATGGAAAGGCTTTTGCGTGTTGGGCAAATCGACGCTCATCAGTTCTGTTATAACCTTCTTTGGAGATGGCCCGAACATAACCTCATACCCTTCTGTATTGAAAAAGAGATTTCCATTATAACTTACAGTTCCATAGCTCAGGGAATCCTTACCGGAAAGTTTGGTAAAGAGATAGAGTTTGCCGCCGGGGATCATCGGAAACATACCGTTTTGTTTGAAAAGGATATCTGGCCTGTGGTATACGAAGGGGTTGAGAATCTCAAAAGTGTTGCCGAAAATTCCGGCAGGTCTCTTCTTGAACTGGCCATTCGCTGGATTTTATCCAGACAAGGTATTTCCACTGTGCTTGTCGGTGCCCGTAATAGTTTGCAGGTAAAATTAAATGTAAAATCGATCGATGGTGAAATTGATAGCACTGTTTTTGATGAACTGACCAAAGTCAGTAATCGGATAATAAAACACATTCCTGATACTGGTAATATTTTCCGCTGGTATCCCTGAACTGACTCTGGTGGCAGCCATATCAAATGGTTTGCTACTTTCAGGATTCGTTTTTAGTGTACTGTCACCCCAGCAGCTTCCATGACCGCTTTGTTTTTTGGGTTACCTATATTATTCAGAATCCATTTATATTCTTTGTACCCGCCAGAGAGTCCATTAAGAACACAGATCTTATCTTGTGCAGAGGAAAAAACATCCTGGTAATGCATTCGTTTGACTGGATCGTCAACCTTAAAGGAGTCTGAATACAATTGGGTCAGGGAATCGAGAAATTCATTGGTGCTGGCCCAGGCTTTCATCTGTTGTGCTGTGATGGTAGAATCTGCTGGTGGTACAAAAGGGGTAACTTTAATCTCTTTTTTTATTTCTGTTGATGGGGGAGGAATTTGGGCCGGCTTTTTTTGTTGGCAGCCATTAAAGGTAATACCGGCAATAAAAGCAAAAGTGACAAATTTGTGATCCAATTGTATTTCTCCTGTAATTAAAATTATATGAGTAACTCGTTTTTATAACTAATTTAATAACAGGGGGTGGAGTTTTGCCAGATTTAATGTTTATCTTTGGAAATAACAATATATGAGACCAAAAAAGCATTTAGGGCAACATTTTCTGACAGCTCCAACTTTTGCACGCAGAATTGCTGAAGCGGTGCCGGAGAAAACCGATAAAGAAAATGTTCTGGAAATAGGGCCTGGAAAAGGGGCTTTAAGTATATACCTTAAGCAACGTTTTCCTGATTTTCATTTAGTAGAAGTTGATCCTGAAGCAATAGAACAGTTAAGGGTAAAACTGGGGGATGGTTCCTATACCATTCATCATGCCGATGTGCTGGAATTTGATTTTTCCACCATTGGCTTTCCACTTCATGTGGTAGGTAATCTTCCTTATTCAATAGGAGCTATGATTATAAAAAAAACGCTTCTTCTGGGAAACAATATCTTCTCCTGTACTTTTATGGTGCAAAGAGAAGTTGCAGAGAGAATTGTTTCTGCACCGCATAACAAAACCAATGGTTTTCTCAGTATTTTCTGCTCTTTTTTTGGTACTCCACGCATATTGTTTCATGTACCACCGGGAGCTTTTTTCCCCAGGCCGAATGTGGAATCATCGGTTTTTCAAATAATAATAGACAAGGAGCTTGACAGAAAACTGGAAACCTCCAGCTGGGAATCTTTTTTCTCTTTTGTGAGTAAAGGCTTCTCTCAGAGACGTAAACAATTATCAAAAGTGCTGGGTCATGATCAAACTGCAAAAGAAAAAATCAGGAATGATCTGATAAAGCTTGGGCTTGACCCTCTTTCCCGACCAGAAGATCTGGGTGTAAATGAATGGCTGAATTTGTTCAGATTAAGATAAGAAGAATTCATATTCAGTTAATCTGTCTGGTTTTCTTCTTCGTACAGCAACTTTATGCGCAAAGCAATCAATGGCCTGAAATGTTCATTGCTCCTGACAGCACTCAAACAAAACCAGATGAATCCCACCTGAATATTTCCAATGAATTTTCCTATTACAAAGAGCTTCGCAATATTTTTAATCTGGATTATCTGAAAAGTAAGGGTGATGTAATGTTTCGGCAGATATGCGAACATTCGCTCATGCTTTATGATGATAATACCTATCAGCAATATATTGATTTGACTGGAAGTGTTGAATTGGGAAACTTGTCTTTCCTCAATAGCGATTTAGGATTTGGCTATGAGCCAAAGATCAGCTATAAGCGTCGTCTGGAAGGATCCATACTGCGTTCCAACCTTAATACCGGTCCCTATTTAAAGGTAAGGCCATTTCAGATTCCCCTTAAGATCGAAGCTGGAGTTACGGCTGCTTCAAATGACCAATTGCCCGGAAGGCTTTCATCCCAGCCACTGAAAAGCTATCATGCAGATGCAGGAGTGTATGGTGGAGCTGAAATTGGAGATACTTTGAGGCCAGTCGCCAATTTACCTCTTTTTGTTAATCTTCAGCTTTTTGGAAAGACAATTGAAGGAGCCGGATCAGGGCTGCTTATGGGAAAAATGCTTTTTCAACATCAGTTGCAAACCGGTGACTCCCTCTATCTTTACGGGGCAGATACCCTGTTAAATGGAAAAGACATCGAGTTTCTTTATGAAGAGACTCCATGGAGAATAAACCATTCTCTCCAGGGAGCTGCAGGATTAAAGGCAAAACAGAGACGATTGGGAATAGTGCCTGCTGCCTTTTACAGTTACCGCTTAAGCACAACTGAATATCCCAGTTCTGAGGATCTCATAGATATTAAAAAATTTTCGCATACAGTTAATATGCAGCTGACAACCACCGACCGTTACTTTTTCGATTATCAGGGCGGGCTGGAGCTCACCTGGGATTATGAGGACCATTACTTTAGGGATAAATCCGAAATAAGCGATTATCTGAAAGGGTATAATGATCACCGGTCCGATCTCGCATCTTCGGACCATCTGTTAAGAATAAATTTCCCAAAAAATATTGCTGTTGAATATGAACTGCATGCATTCAAGGACTCTAGAAAATATAGTGACAGTCTTAATGAGAATGAGACAGACTATATCAGAACAAGACATCACTGGGGCCTGAGAATCGATAGCCTCGCCGGAATCAGTTCAGAAATCTATGGGGAGTATGCAAAAACATATCTTTATTATTTCAGAAAAAGAAACAGTCAGCATAGTAAAATTGTAGATGACTACCGGACCGGTTTAAACGTTTCTTTTTCCAGAAAAAGATTCAGAATTGACGAAAAGATTTATGTCGATGCCGAAGTAACCGATTATAAATTCAAGTACTCTAATAATTTGCCTCCCTATTCCCGAAGGTTCTCTTCCACCTTAAATGCCAGTTGGCTGATGCACAAAAATGTTGAATTTGCCACCTCATGGATTCAGAAGTATAATGATCGGGGCCATTGGTATGGAAAAGACTATTTCGATTCCATTGAGGTTGATTTCAATAGCTTTTATGCTATTGACAGTAAAACCGATGACTATGCAGTCCTTCTTTACACCAGGTTTCTTTTTGATAGCTGGTCAGCCAATACCGGAGTTACTTTCCGTGATATTATTCAAAGGAACTATGACAGCAGAACCGGCTCTTACATAAAAGATAATAGAAAAGGCTATACAATTGAACCTAATTTGAAATTCAATATTATGCTGGATTTCTTAAATATCGAGGGTAAAATCGGACATATTATATTTTCCAGAGACAATTACCTTGTGCAAGCAGGCAACAGGTGGGATCTGTACTTAAAATTAGATGCAGCCTTTTAGTTATGAAGACAAGACTGTTAATTTTGTTAGTCCTGATGGCTTTTTATGGATGCGGATTATTCTCTCCCCGTGAGGATTTTGAGAAACCCCAGGGGCATAACGTTGACCCATACAATTTCGATGGTATCTTGAGCAGTCTGGGAGAACATTTTATCAGCACCAATCCGGTTGAGCTTTTTGACAT
>CAYYNL010000139.1:0-12323 GCA_964472925.1 uncultured Fibrobacter sp.
GAATAATCTACTTATTATTTTAACAGGTGGAAACACACCATGGATGAGCGCTTACCTCTGTATAGTTCATCAAACCCCTCTTCGATTCTAGGGATAACCAGCCTTTTAAAAGTGGCTCTTATTCCTTTCTCTGGAATCACCTCTTTTCCACTGCGATTTAAATTCCGCTGCAGTGCCTCATCCAGAGATATGTCAAAAAAGTAACCAATTACCCGATAATTATGCTGTTTTGCCTCTCTGATGTACCTTTGTCGCTTTGTAATGTTGGTATTAGTGTTATCTATTACAAAGCGCATTAAAGAGTTATAACAGGTTTGAATAAAAAGTGATTCTCTGTGTCTGGTTCTAAGAAGATCCAGACTTATTCTTACATGAGTATTAAAAAAATGTTGCTTGTAAAAGGTAGATTTTCCTGAAGCCTGAATCCCTATAAATATTATTGCCTGCATATTTATGTATTCTTGAAATCTAATTTGTTTTTTTATTTCTGGCTTTCAGGAAACCACTGGCTAAGCCAGTGGAGCCTGATGTCTCGTAAAGGCACTATCGTGTCTTCTTGATTTCGCGGCTCTACCGCTCAATCAAGCTACCGCCTGTGGCGGTAGTACTTGACTGACTCCTTTTCTCTTTCATATCAATAATTATTTTTATATTTCATTTCAAATTGAGTGCCAAGAAGACACTTTCCTGAGGATTATTGTTAAATAACGTGCCGCGGCATAGCCGCAGTGTAACTGAAATGCACGTACTGAAATCTTTACAATTACATTGTGTCTTGGCACTGTCGTTTGCCCGTGTCATGCTGTGCTCCTGTTTATCTTTAGCTCTATACTTCTATTATATGAAAATCTTAAAATATTATCCTGTAATTTCTTTTTTTTCGGATGTCTCCTACGATTCCCATTGTCATTTCATTCTTAAGGGAAAAGTTGTTTTTCCTTAGCCCTTTCTACTTGTACTTTTTGACCTTTAATTACTTCTAATGTTTATACTTTCTAAGTCTTGCCATTCTGGTTCCATCTGGCGCATCAAATTCTTCATTTTCGGTATATCCGGCCTTTTTGTAGAACTCTCTGTTTCGCAAACTTTTCAGTGCTGTGAATAACTCGTATATAGAAGCATCAGAAAAATGATTCTCGATTGCTTGAAGTAATTTTTTACCAATTCCTCTCTTCTGATAAATCGGTTCTACTATCAACCTGCTTATATAGCAGGTTGCATCAACCTGTTTTGCCCTCACAGACCCAACAATCTGATTCTTGACTATTGCCTTCAATATAGTATTACTTGAAAAATCATTTCTCATGCTTTCAATGTCCTGAAGCATCGGAAAGATATTGAAATTATTATCATTCAATTCAACTTCCTGAATAAAAGCCCGCTTTTGTATAGATAAAATTGTGGCAGCATCATTTAGGTCAGCTAAAGATATCTGTACCTCTCCAAAATTATTTTCTTTGCCCCAATGCGCCATCTCTTTACCTACAAAATAATCAACGATATTTCTGTATAGCGTTTCAATAAAATCCGGATTTAATCCATATTCTGAAGCCCATTCTCTTCTATCTTTAATCATAGATTCTATTCGGTATTCAGCGCGTACATCTTCCTCTGATTTCTTGAATTTTGCAGCCGTTTTTACAAAAGAACTTCGAATTCCTAAATTACGGATTATATTCTTATCCAACTCATCTATTCCTTCCCTGATCTCTTCAATACTTTTGCAATCTTCTGCTTTTTTCATATTGTACTTTCTTTTGTTAAACTTTTTATCCCTAAATGTCCATTGAGGGGTTCCCGCACTCAGACTTGCAGCCTGAACTGATATATGTCGCCCCTTCGGGCTTATAAAGAATGATTCTCACAAATGGAATATTCTCGGCCTATTTTTGATCATTTCCAGGTATAAAGAATTGTACTTTTACTTCATCCTTTCATCCCAGAATCGCTTCAAATAATCACCCAAAGTATTAACAATAACCTGGTTATGGGGAAACCATTCCGCTGGAAAAAGATTTCTGTATTGAAAATTGCTGTATCTATCGTCAATAAGCAGAATAACACCCCTGTCCTTTTCAGAACGGATAACCCGACCAGCCGCCTGCATCACCTTGTTCATTCCCGGATAAAGGTAAGCATATTCATAACCACAATTTTTATTTTCCTGAAAGTAATCTCTTATAATATCTCTTTCAAAGCAAATTTGTGGCAAACCTACTCCCACTATTATTGTACCAATCAAACGGTCACTCTTAAGATCTATTCCTTCAGAAAACACTCCACCCAGAACACAAAACCCCAGCAATGGCTCCTGCGGCTCTGCTTTGAAATTCTCCAAAAACTGATCTCTCTGAGGTTCTGACATCATTGCTGTTTGTATAATTGTCTTAATACCAGGATTCTGCTCTTTAAAGAGATCATACACATTGAGCATATACTTGTAAGAGGAGAAATATGCCAGATAATTTCCCTTTTTGGAATTGACTACATGACCTAAATATTCTGCCAGTATGGAGTAACTTTTTTCCCGGTTCTGGTATTTGGTTGAAACATCGGTAGCCACAAGAAAACACCGGTTATTAACATCGAATGGAGATGGAAGACTGATAAGAGCATCTTCCGGACTGCCACCCAGAATCTCACGATAGTAGGGAAGAGGGGAGAGTGTTGCTGAAAAAAAAATGGCAGATCTCCCTCTTTTTAAAGTTTCACTCATCATAAAGGATGGATCCACACAGAAAAGCTTTACAAGAATATTACCTTCCAGTTTCTGCACCAAAAACAGATAATGAGAGTCAAAAAGCTCTGATGTTCTTATAAAAGCAAGAACATCAAAATATAATTGAAGAAGATCATCATTTTCCGATCCTCTGTTAATTTTCAGGAACTGTTCACATTCTTCAATGAACGCCTTAAGAACAAGGCAGAGCTTAGTGTCAATCTCTTTACTTGTATATAGTTCATTTTCTCCGGTCATTTTTCCAAGGGCATTAATCCGATTACTAACCCGTCCTGCTTGCTTGTAAACACCAGCATGAGTCGTTTTGAAAATGTTTCTTATCTGTTTAAATGCAGATCTTTGTATTTGTGCAGAAAACATTTCTCTGGACCGGTCAACCAGATTATGAGCTTCATCGATAAGAAAAGTATAATCACCACCATTATCGCTGAAAAACCTTTTCAGATAAACCTGAGGATCGAATACGTAGTTATAATCACCGATAATGCAATCACAAAATAAGGAAAGATCTAGTGAAAATTCGAAAGGACACACCTGGTGCTTTAAGGCGAACTCTTCGATAACCGCTCTTTTTAGTTCATCAATATTCTGAATTACATCCCAGATAGCATTATTTATCCTTGTATAATGACCGCAAGCATACTGGCAGTATTGCGGTGTACAGGAACTTTTTTCCTTGAAACAGATTTTCTCTTTTGCTGTCAGAGAGATGTATTTCAGGTGTAAATTTTGCTTTTTTAAAAGAGAGAGCGCTTCTTCGGCTACAGTTCTGTTGGTTGTTCTTGCAGTTAGATAGAAAATCCTGGAAGTATGTTCTTCACCCATCGCTTTGAGAGCAGGAAACAAGGTTGAAATTGTCTTACCGATACCAGTTGGTGCTTTTGCGAAAAGTTTTCCCTTATTCTTAATGGATTTATATACCGAAACCGCAAGCTCCCGTTGACCTGCACGATAATTCTGAAAGGGAAAAACAAGACTCTTAAGTGAATCGTTTCTTTTTAAGATCCAGTTATAACTGAATCTGGCCCAGGGCTCATATTTTTCTATCAGATCGTTGAAAAAAGATTCCATTTCTGTAAAGGTGCAGTGCCTGGTGAACTCTTTGATTTTTTCCGTTTCAACTTCACAATAGATCAGTCGCAGGTCCACTGAAGATAAATTTTCTTTTGCTGAAAAAATATAGGCGTAACAGGTTAGCTGAGCCCAGTGAAGCGGGTTTTGATTTTCCTCGATGGAGTTAACCGGATCGGTAACCGATTTTATCTCTTCAATACAGAACTGCCCATCTGTTTCCAGAACTCCATCGATTCTTCCCTCGATAACCAGAGTAAAATCATCACCAAAATCGATATTTTGTCTGACAGAAATTTCAGATTTGTAGTTCCCTTTACGGCTTTTTTGCAGGTTTCTGTGGATTCTGGTACCCTCAGCTGCTCTGTTAAGGCCACAGAAACCTGAATCAATATCACCACTGCGTAGAATAAATTCTACCAGGTTTCGAACTGAAATTTTGATAATCGGTTTATCACTGTTCACAAAGAGCAGGCCTGTAAGTAGTGATAGAATAAAAGTTTAAAATACTAATTAGAACAGAAGTTCAGTAAAATTCAGCAGTAAATGGAATCCATCCCCGAATATTACTTTTTCTGGCACAATGATCAGCCGGTGAACTTAAGATTTGTTTTGAAGTGCACCGCTTAAAACAATCGGTACACTTCGAGGCTTTTTTTAGTGTGAATTTTCATTGATTTTTGGGGAAAAGTGGCAGCTTAAAATTTTATGTGGTTAACACCCAAACTCATCAAACACCATCGCTCCTGCTCCCAACACTCCCGCATCTTCTCCCAGTTCTGCAATTACCAGGTCGCATTTTTCCCAGATCATCGGCCAGCAGTACCGCGGTATATATTTTGACACAGTATCTATAATCACCTGTCCAGCCATCATCACCCCACCACCCAGAATGATACGATCCGGAGAGAGCGTATTAAGTGTTATCCCTATGGCCCGGGCCAGCATATCACAGGCAATTTCATTCACCTGATTTGCTATCGGGTCATTTTGCTTAACAAAATCATAAACCATCTTTGAAGTCACTATTGATGGATCTTTATTTACTTCAACCACAAATGGAGTGGGATTGTTTTTTTTCGCTTCAGAACAGAGTTTAAGCGCCAGATTTACTATTCCTGTCGCAGATGCATATCGCTCTACACATCCCTTCTGACCACAGTTACACTGAATACCATTGGTTTCTACTACAATATGCCCAAGTTCACCGGCCATGCCATGGGTTCCCTTATAAAGGTGATGATCTACAACTATTCCACCACCGATACCAGTGCCTAAAGCATAACAAACCACGTTTCGCACTCCCCTACCGGCCCCATATTTCGCTTCAGCCATCGTTGCAACAGTCACATCGTTGGCAGCAGTTACTTTGAAGTTGAATTTCTCGGCAATGCCATCATAAATTCGTGTACCTTTCCATCCAGGGAGATTTTCTGCTCCCGATACCGTCCCATCTTCATCAACAAAGCCAGGAGTCCCAATTCCCACACCGATTATATTTTTTTCTGATCCCTCTTTAGAGACTAATTCCCCTATAAGATGTATGATATTTTTTAAAACATGAGCTCCCCCTTTTTGGGCCTCGGTAGGGATTCGGGTCAGATGTCTTCCCTCACCTTTTTCATTCAAAATGATTCCTTTGAGGTTTGTGCCGCCAAGATCAATTCCGATCGCAAGTTTTTCCATAATTCCTCTCTTGAAAAGTTTCTCAGTTGAATCGAATTAGCAAAGTCAACTACTACCGTCTCCATCAATCCGGCCATAAGCCTGACTTAAGTGGAAGCCATTGCCTGTAAAAGAAATAAGGGGGAGATATCACCCGAAATTGCCATCCTACGTTTACTTCACGGTGGTCTTAATATTTAAAAACCCGCGGGATTAGCAAATGTGTTTTACTATGAGGTCAGGCAATAGCGCCAGAAACGATTATGGATAATTTTTATAACCTGATTCAGGCGATATTCACCCAAATAACCGTCCTGATCAGGTTTAAAACAAATTAGTTTGTGCGCCATGATTTTTGTGGTATTTTAAGCCAAAATTATGATCAGATTTATTGTCGATACTCCTCAAAGTGCAGCTTTCAATATGGCTGCCGATCAGTTTCTCCTGGATCAATGCCTCAACTCCGGTACTGTATATGTACGGTTTTATCTCTGGGTAAAGCCCACAATAACTTTGGGTTATATGCAAAAAGCTGCTGAAGTTCTTGATTTGAGAAGAATCGCAAAAGACCAGGTATGCTGGATTAAAAGGCCAACCGGTGGAAGAGCAGTGCTGCATCATAATGATCTCACTTACAGTTGCATTTTCCCTAATAATTTAGCCCTTATGGGATCAACAATAAAAGAAAGTTACCAAATAATCACCCAATGTCTGTTAAACGGATTATTTTCTCTGGGGATTCCCTGTCAGGCACATGACTCCTATGAAGATTTCCTTAATCTTAAACGTGAAGTAAAGCT
This sequence comes from uncultured Fibrobacter sp., assembly GCA_964472925.1. Lineage (GTDB taxonomy): Bacteria > Fibrobacterota > Chitinivibrionia > Chitinivibrionales > Chitinispirillaceae > JAAYPC01. Next base: position 6,277 of record CAYYNL010000139.1, read on the forward strand.
TCCCTGCTTTCTTGCCCCAAACAGGGATGAGATCATGGTTGACAGGAAAAAGCTGGTGGGTTCTGCTCAGAGACGAACGACAAAGGGAGTGCTTCAGCATGGTTCCATCCCGTTTTCAGATGATTTCCGCAAGTTGCCATTGTATTTGAATGTAGGGGAAGCCGAGAGGGAAAAACATCAGATTCTTTTACTCTCAAAAAGTATTGGTTTGCATGAAATAAACCGGAGCATCGATCATGAAACCCTGATAAGTGCACTTCAGAAAGGTTTTATAACCAGACTGGGATTTCCATGGACAAGACAGGACTGGACCGATGATGAAAAAAAGAAAATCACTGAGCTGTCAATATCAGAGGAATTTGTGAATCAGTGGTTGAAATAGACAATAGAATATCCCTTTGTCGAAAGTCACTTCAGTATTTGGCCAGAGGTCGGGGTCAAGTTCTACCGCCACAGTCGGTAGCTTGATTGAGCGGCAAAACCATTGAAAAGCAAGAAGGCACAATAGTGCCTTTACAAGACATCTGGCTATCCAAATAGTTTATCCAGGTTTTCCTGAAAGCCAGAAATGAATATTGAATATCGAAAAATGAACCTGTGCACAAAGCGTTTTTAATTATACGTATTGCCGGTGTTGCGACTTTGTCACCTTGTGGATAAAGCCCTTCAAAACCTTCAAATCTTATCAATTCTCAATATGATACGCGACTTCATCCCAACCGCGGAAATTAGATAAATCTATTCAGTACATGATAATACTTTTTATTTTCTCAGAATTGTTCTTTGGATTTTTAAGTTATAAATATTATTTTAGAAAACCAATTTTTTTGCACCATTAGCTCAGTTGGTAGAGCAGCTGACTCTTAATCAGCGGGTCGGAGGTTCGAGTCCTCCATGGTGTATTGACGACTGCCCTTAAAACTGCAATTTTCGTGGTTTTAGGGGTTTTTATTTCCTGCCACTTTCAGAAAAGCTCCCAAGGATCATTTCTGCTTCCTTGTGTCTTATCAAAAAAACGTTCTGTTTTCAATTTCTACCAAAGGCTTTCTGTAATCGCATTATAATAGCAAATCTCCGTGGCGCCCATACTCTGTTGGATTTTATCAGGCGACAGGAGCGCTATACCAAAATCTCATCTAAGGATTAATCCGCATATAAAGACTCCAGATTCCTAATTATCACCCGCATTATTCAAATTCGTATTGTTACCAAAAACTATATATCAGATATTGTTTCATTACATTAATCTATGAGTAATCCAATAATATGAAATACTATTCAACATTGTAGATAACTTTAATATCAATAACTTATCAACGAAGTCCCAAATGGGTTAAAAAATATATCCATTGTTACCATATTTTTGATATATTATCTCACATGACTCCAACAACCAACCAAAAATCAATCGACATATTTAACTTTTTCAATTACTGTGAATATCTTCAGGCTGTCTATAACTGGAGAAAAGAACATGAAAAAGGCTTTTCGCATCGTCGATTTTCGCAGGAAGCAGGAATTAAAAGCCCCAACTATCTTCTTCGGGTTCTTAAGGGTGAACGAGCGCTTAGTGAAGAATACTGCATGAAATTCTGTAATGCTCTGGGATTGCAAAAAAACGAAGTCAACTATTTCATAACACTCGTCCAATTCAATAATGAAACAGAAATAACCAAAAAAGAAACCCTGCTCAGATCTCTACTTTCACTCCGTTACCGTCGGGGTATCCATCGAATTAATGATAAAAAACTGCAGTTTTTCAGTAAGTGGTACTATCCGGTAATAAGAGAACTGGCAACCATCATGAATTTTAAAAATGATTACAGCCTGCTTGCCCGTAACTGTATACCACGTATTACTGCCCAACAGGCAAAAAATGCTGTCAACTACCTGCTTAAAAACGGTTTCCTGAAGGCAGATGATTCTGGAAACCTGCTTCGAACAGATCCGGTAATTTCCAGTGGAGATGAAGTCTATTCTACAATTCTGCGAAATTATCATAAGCAGACTCTCTCCCAGAGCATCGAAGCACTCAATACAATAGAACAGGAAAACAGAGATATCTCTTCACTCACAATGAGCGTTTCCAGAAAAACATACAATCTGATTAAAAAAGAGATACAGGATTTCAGAAAGCATTTGCTGCAATTAGCCAAAGAGGATAATGACTCTGAATTAGTCTGTATAGCCGGCTTTCAGCTTTTTCCCCGATCAAAAGTGATCTCTAAAACTCAAAAACGATGTGAATTACAATGAAAAAACTTAAATACTGCAAAAAAACAATCATATTAATAGCTGCTGCTGCCGGAATTTTTTCACTGTTAAATTGCAGTAATCCTAGTATTTCAACAGGTGGCTCAGAAGCCGGTAATGCAAAAATAGCAGGTAAAATTATCGATAAAGATGGCTGTCCTGCGGCTAACACAATAGTAACAATTCTTCCATCAGACTATAATCCACTTACAAATGAACCGATCGCCGATTCCTGTATCGACACTACTGACACTAACGGTATCTATCACTTTACAGTAGCAGAAAATCACGTATATTCTATTGAAGCTGTACAGCAGCATTCCCTTCTCCGGGCACTTATCACCGGGATACCGGTGGGAACCGAAGATTCTTCTATTGAAGCTTGCAAGCTTTCATTACCCGGTACAGTACGCATTCTTGTATCAAATGAAAATCTTGAAACCCCCGGATATATCTATATCCCTGGAACTTCTTTCTTTGTAAAAGTGACAACAGAGAATGAATACACTTTACTGGATTCGATACCTTCAGGAGTGATACCTTCCATTTTGTATACTTCCACCGACGGCAGCTCCTCTATTATTATGAGTCACAATGTCAAAGTAACTCCCGGAGACACTACAATAGTTCTATGGCCTGACTGGAAATATTCACATGAGATCATACTCAATACCTCCCCTTCTGGTGCAGATATATCGGAAGATGTTATTAATTTTCCGGTGCTTGTAAGACTTTCTGCAGATAATTTCGATTTTAACCAGAGCATGCCACAAGGCGAAGACCTTCGTTTTATTTCATTAAGTGGTAAGCGGTTGTCCCATGATATTGAATTATGGGATCGCGAAAACAAACATGCTGCTATATGGGTAAAAGTTGATACCATTTTGGGAAATAATGCAAAACAATCAATAACCATGATCTGGGGAAATCCCTCTGCAGCAGCTCCACTGAAAGAAAAACCGGTATTTGATACTACAGAAGGGTTTGAGGGTGTATGGCATCTGGGAGAGGCTGCGGAATCGTTTCTGGATGTCACTGATAATCACTATGATGGCACGTCACCAGATACATGCAGACCTCAACAGCAAAAAGGCATTATCGGTAATTGCCAGAAATTTGATGGCAATACTGATTACATTATTATGCCTAACACCGCCAGTAGTAAACTTAACTTTCCTATGGATAGTTACTTTACTATTAGTGCATGGGTTTCTATTGACACACTTGGTTATATATCACAGTTGATTGTTTCAAAAGGTTATTCTCAGTATTTCCTGCGTTTTACCTATTTTCCTTCAGATTCTCCACTCTGGGAGTTCTCTGTATTCACATCTCCCAATATCTGGCAGGCTTGCACATCCACGGCTTATGCACGACAATGGTCATTAATTACCGGAGTTCGCGCCGGAAACCGGCATCTTCTCTATGTGAATGGGACTCTTGTTGACAGTCTTCCAAACAGTTACAACACTTCGACATTGTCAAGGGATACTTCGCAAAATGTGACTGTTGGTCGCTTTATGCAGGAGATTACTTTACCGAATAATACCAATAATTACTGTTTTTTCAAGGGAGCAATTGATGAAGTAAGAATAGAAAATGGAGCACGTAGTAACGCCTGGGTAAAATTATGCTATATGAATCAGCGCAGTGATGACCGGTTGGTTGTGTTTAAATGACGCTTGAATTTATCTATGCAGCAGCTGATAGACATAGAAATACTATGTAAGAGTCATTTTACAGCCAAAAGGTTTCGGATAATATCTATGAAAAAATCCGATCGATATTATTATTGAAACCGAAACTAAAGCAAAGTGCACTAAACTTGTTAATGTGGAAATGAAAGTATTGGGGTGGTAGATCTCATAATGTAATTAATAAAAAATTCAGATCTTGGGATTAAGAGGAACTTCTCCTAAGACCTGGGGCTTGGATAACGGGTGGTTGAGTAATACTGGTGCAACTGGAAGGGTGCTCTTGCCAGCGCAAATTTTAAATACTGCACCAGGACAGAAATTGGTTAACAGTTAAATCGGTTAAATTCAAATTCTGTCAATTATAAAATGACATTTTAGTTATTAAGAATTCTGTATATATTTTTGGAGCAAGGAGAAGCTATTATGAAAAAAAGAAAATTAACCTTGGCGGTGATAATTACAGTATTTATTGCCAGTTCAGTCCAGAGCCAGCAGTATAAATATCCGCGGCAAATAAAATACAATTATGGTTTTATGCCAACAACCCTGACTGCAGAACACTTTGACAGTTGGTATAAAAGCTATAAATCAAGCAAGTTGTTGCAAGACTGTAATGGTGGAATCAGAACAGATGCCTATTCTGAAGAAAACGGTGTAACAAAAGTTGAATCTATGGGATGGGCAATGATTATCGCGGCATATATGGGAGACAAGAATACATTTGACGGGTTATATACGTTTTATAAGAGTAAAATTCAGAGCCATGGCATGATGGCTTGGAAAGTGACCTGTGGCGGTGTTAATGATGGTGGAAGTGCAAGTGATGGAGATCTTGATGTCGCTTTCGCCATGGTAGTAGCTTCATGGCAGTGGGGTGAAAGCTATAAAACTGAGGCGATTAAATTAATTAATACAGTAAAAAAATTGATTGTTAAGTGTAATGGTGGTACAACGGTGATCGCCGGCGGCATGTCGGGAATGGGGACTTATGGCGGATGCAATGAAACCGATATTTCTTATCATACCCCTGCATTTTTCCGCTGCTTCGCCGAAGTAACAGGTAACAGTGACTGGGATAAACTGGCTGATGACACCTACACTCTTCTCAATAACGGTGCCAATCCTACCACCGGGCTCATTCCGGACTGGCAGTCATTGGACGGAGGACAAGCATCGGGTGGTAGAAATCACAGCTATGGGTTTGACGCCTGTCGTGTGCCATGGAGAATCGCACTTGATTATCTTTGGAATGGAAATGAAAAAGCTAAAGCATGGTGTACAAAGATATCTAACTGGGCCTACGGTGTTGGGCCCTCAAAAATTGTTGATGGATACTCTCTTGATGGCAGAGCAACAGGCAGATACCATAACATGTCTTATGTAGGAGCCTTTGCTGTTGCAGCAATGTGCAACAGTCAGGAAGTCGCAGATGCTTTTGGAGCTGAAGTGGCAAAAATGCGATTTGACAACTACTGGTATCATGGGTTTCTTGGCAATTGCTATATGTTAACCATGATCGGGAACATGTGGCATGTCAGGGATGCGGAAGTGCATAACTTAAAAAAAGGACCTCAACATACCACTAACCATCCCATTATGGTAAAAAATTTAAAGAATCGTAAATTTGAGCTGTCCGGAATCTTGAATGGAAGCAGTGTTACCTTATCTACTCTGCAGGGGCAATTAGCTACAAAATTCACTATCACCGGAACACAGAATTGTTTACTCGATTTATCATCCTTGAAAAATGGCTGCTATATACTTTCAGTTCACGGAAAAAAAGATAAAACAGCTATGCATCAGATCATTTCAATTTATTAATCTACTGTTAATACCTCATTTTTAGAGCGCTCCTTTGCGAGCGCTCTTCAGGAACATCAAATTTTCTGTTTTTGCACAGTAATGTATACTATACAAGGTGTGGTCTTAACATAATGAGAGATGTCTGTTAACTCAGAAATCAATCTGGTCTCTGAAAAAAAAATGACCTCCATGAAAAACTGGAAGCACTAATCTATACGGAACCAGGAATTAGGTGTCAACAATTTTTAATAACCGCAAATCGATTTTTAAATAGGAACTATCATTATGCCACAG
>CAYYNL010000140.1:0-12036 GCA_964472925.1 uncultured Fibrobacter sp.
AGCGTGCAATTTATTTTTTGTCTATTTCTATTTGCTTTACCCAGAACTCCGTTAAAAAATAATTTTCCACTATCATCCCAAAAGATTTCAGAAATTTGACAAAATAGTTATTTATTGTGAGCGTTAAACCAAGTTATCCTTATGACTTTGTGAATACACACCAATAAAAAAATTATAAGGGTCAATACTTTCCAGCTAATGTGTAACTGGAGAGTATTGCTGAAAAGAAGGGGATTGCACTACCTGTACACTGACAAAAGCCTTAATTCTTGCTGGTCTCGCTCCATCTGTTTTGCTCTAAATACAAAGGTAATTAAAAAGCATTTTGATTCTTTTTTAAGATCTCCTGTTAAATGTAAGATCTAATAATTAAAAAAGACTATCTTTGCCTTTAAAGCTTCCTCCCCCCAAATTCGGTACCCGTAATAAACCTACAGGAACATAATGAAAAGTAGCCAGACCAAACCTCTTTTAATCTTATCATTAAAACCAAAAAAATTTAAATTTTAATATATAACATCTGCTAAAAATGTAATATTTTTGGGATATAGAACAGGATAACCCCAAAATGATCTACTGCGTTTTATTTTGCATGAAATAATGTGTATCATATACATATACGTGCAATCTTTCTTAAAACATTAATTATGATAATTGCTTATATTTGGGTTATCTTGTCAATACAGGACTATATTCTTAAATATTAGGACAATTTTTGAAAAAAATGATTAGCCCAGTATCGGTTTAATCTTGATGAAATTACAGGGTTATGCGTATTCCAGGACTAACTGTACCGAAAATGCATATACTCGCGATGTAATTCTCTCTGAAAACCGATTCTGTTCCGGGTTAGTTCCAGGTGGTGGTTTTCATGGATTTTTATCGATTCATTTTTATTAAACCAGATTGCTTTGAAAAACTATTAAGACGTTTTAAGAAATTCTATACAGGTATAGCTTTTTTATGTACGATAAGTGTGGCATTATCTGCAGATGAGCTCCTAACAGATACATCTCTCAGCACAAAAGGTAATTGGTGGTGTTATAATAACTCTACAGAAATGCTCTCTTCGTTTGATTCAAATGGCTGCACCATAAAGGTTATAAAATCAGGTACACAGGAATATGAAGCAGGAATCGAACATTCTGTAAAAATACAGAAAGAAAAAACCTACATTATGAGCATGACAGCATCTTCAGATTCATCCTCTGAAGTCACCTTCTGTATCAGACAAAATAGTGCTCCATGGTTTCATTATGCTTCCAGGACCATACAATTATCCCCTGATATCAGAACTTATACTTTCAAATGGGTAAACAGTGGACCTGATGCAATCGAAATAGATGAATTAAATCAAGCGGTTTTCGGTCTTCAAATGGGTAAATTAAAAGGAACCTTGCACATCACCAAATTCTCTCTCATAGAAAAGGAGATCTCGGCAGATGATAATAATGATTTTGAATGTCCCAAAGAACCCCAATGGAACGCGGAGGTAATCGACAAAAGTACTCTACCCAAAGGTTTTGCGGTATATAGTAATGCAGACCAAGGGGGAATGTTTATTACAGAATTGAACAAATGGAATCCGATCAAACTTCCCGGCGAAAATAACAAGGTTTTATTTATCTCATTATCAGATGATGGTCGTTGGATTTTGTATTCAGCCAAAGACGACAAAGACAACCTTTACCTGATAAGAATAGATGGTAAATATAGAACATTGGTTCCAATACCAGGCAAATCTACCACATCAGGATTTCTCCGCTCCAGTCCTTATGCTTCAGAGATATTCTTTGACTCAGAAGCTTCTGAAGTTCTTTATGCAATGCAGGTTTCACTCTCCGATTCAAGCGTCTCTTTTGGAGAACTAAGGATCATTGCGCAAATCAACCCCGATTATCAGTTTGAAAATAATTACCGACTCAATGTTTGTAACGATCAGATCTGGGGTGCAATATCATCTGTAATAAATAGAGTACCCAAAAGAAGATCCGGATTTATAACCATACCAGAATCAGGGATGGGTACAGCAAAACCAGAAAATGTCTATAAATTCAAACCGGACAATTCTGAAGAGGTTTTCGGCTGTGCTCATGCTATGTCACATGATGGAAAATATTGCGTTGCATCACCAGGAACTGCCGGAGAAACCGGTAGTTTCAGTCATTGTGTACCTGCTTCCCACAAAGGTTTCTATGTAACCCGTTTCTACAAGCAGACAGATCAAGCTGTGGATGTAAGAGAACATGTTCACCGCTATTGTGAGAGTCTTAACTGGTGTCCTTCCCAGTACCATTTTGGTGAATGGAATGAAATTGATTTTGGCAATTACTATTTCACAAATGATAATCAGTATCTTATTGCAAGTCAAACAGGAAATCTTTCTCCCAGAAAAGGGTTATGGATAATAAAATGGAAGGATAATACATGGTATCCACTCAATCCGGATGATCAGCAAATCAATGTTGCCAGTTGTGCCGCATTCGTCGGTGAATATGATTCCAAACTACTCTCGAAAATCATTCCTGGAATTGATACCACTGATACCAACGATACTGATCCTATAGGATACAAAGTTCTAAAACCTTCTGGTGGTGAACTTTTCTATACAGGTGAGCAGTGTACAATATTGGTAGTATCACGTACAGATGGAAATGCAGCCATTAAGCTTCAATTCGACGAATACTGTTTTAACCTGCTCAACCGCTCAATTAATCCAAAAGTTGATTCATCGATTATCATCACCATTCCAGAGTTTTTTCTTTCCAGAAAAATTATTAATGGACAGATTGTCATAGACACCATAAGACCTTATTCGTCAAAGTGTAAAATTGTTGCAGAACATTACAATGCATATGTGGCCAAAGCAGCATACTCTAACGGTTTTTTTACGATTAAATCAAAAACTGCCACCAGGCCCCGTATTCCTTCTCCAAACAGGATGATAAAAACTGTCGTAACCCGCTGTTCAATAAATAGTATCGCTAATAAAATCTTTTCAGGAAAATTAACCCAATTCGCTTTATATGATCTTTTGGGCCGGTCGGTCATGCAATGGGATATTTACTCGGGAAAACCATTGCCCTATGATTTTATGAGAAACAAGATGAAAAGTCTGGACATTTACATTATCAAGTATTCCTTTGTAGACAATTAGTCTATGTTAATTCTTTTTAATTCAATAATCAAAACTCATTTGCTTCCAATTTGCAAAGCACCTCCTGGGCAGAAACGATATTTACCTCTATAGGCAAATCCTGATGTGAACAACAAATTGCACATTTATACGCAGGATCAATCTCATATATTCTAAAATATTTCTGAGGTAATGTCTTTTCATAGCAAATCAGTTGCGCCGAGCCATCATTCTGTGGCAGTACTGCAAAAGAGTTCAGAGGACAATGAAGTCCTTTACCTATAGCTTTAATATAGCTTTCTTTCAAAACCCATAACTTGTAAAAACAATCCAGCCACTGAGTCGGAGATTGAAAATCAGAAAGAAACTTGTTCTCTATTGAAGAGAAAAATCGTTGAGAAATGCCGCTATCCACCTCATGAATCCGTTCAACATCGATTCCAACCTCCTCATTATCTGCAGCACACATCACCCATGCTCCTGAATGAGAAACATTAAAATGGAATCCACTCAAAATCGGTTCCGGCTTTCCAAATTCATTTCTGGTTAATTTAATCTCATTGCAACATTGAAAACCAGCATTTAAAATAGTGTATCTAATAAGTGATTCAGCAAGCAAAGATCTGCTGGCATCTTCACGTCTAAGAAACTTTTCCGCCTTGTTTTTTCGTTCTGTGGATACAACATTCTGGAATCGCTTGAACAAATCATCCGACAGTGTGTCCGCATCAGTTGCAGCAAATATAACTGGTAGTTTCATTCTGAATCCCTTTTCTGTGAGCCCACATGATTTTCTGCAATCTGTTTTAACTTCCGTTTATCGGTTTTGCCATTTGTCATAACAGGCAATCGTTTCTGTTCAATAAAAACCGTAGGTATCATATACTGTGGCAGTTTGCTTTTTAAAAATTCCCTTAGTATTTCTGATGATACAGATGTATTATTCCTTAAAACATAAAAAGCAATCAGCTCCATGCCTTTTACTGATTTAAGCCCGATAACTGCTGCATCAGCAATGGCTGGATTAGAACAAAGGATCGACTCCACTTCACCGCATTCAACCCTGATACCCCTGATCTTTATCTGATCATCAATTCTTCCAAGGTATCTTATGGTACCATCCGGAAGATACATGCCTAGATCTCCGGTTCTATACATACGATCATAAGGAGATTTATCATAAGGATTTCTTACAAAGGATCTCATGTTTTGCTCTTGGTTATTAAGATAGCCCTGTGCAACGGCTTCGCCTGCAATACAAATTTCACCCTGAATACCCACGGGAGCAATATTTCCTGAAGAATCTATAATATATACTTTAGTATTATAAATCGGTTTTCCAATGGGAATTGTCTGGATTTCATCTTGTGGCATGATCTCTTTTTTAATCATAATTTTCCGGTTAATAACTCCTCTGCCATAGTCATTCCTGTCCCCCAACATACTTTCTGCAATTTCCAACTGGTCTTTCAGAACACTATAGAGATCATCACAAGTGGTCAACGGATTAGATAAAACGGCCCTAAAGACTGTAATCTCTTCTTCCGTATCATTTATTTTTCTTTTCAAAGTGGTTTTTGAAACGAATGAATTACCTTTCAGAAACTGTTTTTGCTGAATCAAACAGTTTACATCATTTATGTATTTTCTGTCTTCAACAGATAATGTTCCATTAATGTGAGCGGAGCGGTATTTTTCCGGAATATATCTGTAATTAACTATGTTAATCTGTGGCTTCTCCATAAGTTCAAAAGCACTGCTGGCCATAATGATTTCAGAAAAAAATCTTGCTTTTTCTATACCATCGTCAATCAATACCTCATAACCCTTTTTACCAAGAATTCTCAGTGATGCATGTAAACACATAGATAGTGCAGATCTGGAACCTTCTATGGTAAATCTTCCGAAATCATAAGTATTTGGACTCGCCTGATATTTGGCCGTTGTAGAAACATAACTTAACTGGAAAGGATCTTTAAGCAGACATACACTGATCCCCTGTGGAAGATACAACTGCTTATGTCCACATAGAGTTATACTGTCCGCTTTTTCTATTCCTTTAAGCAAATGACTATACTTTCTGGAAAAGATAAGTGCCCCTCCCCATGCTGCATCCACATGAAAATGGATCTTGTATTTACTGGTTATTTCAGCGATGTCTTCTAATGGATCAATAACTCCGGTCTCCGTTGCTCCTGCAATTCCCACAACAGCCAGTACCATTATTTTTTCTTTTCTGCATTGTCTTATCTTCTTTTCCAGATCATTGGTATTTACCCGGTTACTACTGTTCATTTCCACGTATAAAATATTATCAATTCCCAGCCCAAGAATTGAACTTGCCTTCTTCATTGAATAATGCATCAGAGACGAACCTATAATAACCATGTCTTTGTACCCCTTTCGATGCATTACGCTATAGATGCTTTCTCTGGAACTTGAGATTTCATTATAATTATCAAACAGCAGCTTGTTTCTTGCAGACAGAAGTGCTCCGATATTTGATGTTGTGCCTCCGGTAGTGATAATTCCCAGATTAGCATTTATCTTTTGTATATTTTCCTCATAGAATTGATCATCGTATCTGTAAAAACATCTGTGAAGTATCGCCAAGGCTTCCCGCTCAAGAAATGTCAGCGATTTTGAAGTTTCTATTTTGACCAGATTCTGATTCAGCATAGATATCAGTTTGCTCAGGTCATGAAGGTAATCGGGCAAGGCAGAAGTCATGTGTCCGATGAATCTGGGGGATGCGGTGTTTATGATAAAAGGAAGAACATCATTATAGAGCATAGAATAATACTGCTCTATAGTATAGGAATTTTCATACATTCGATAGTTAGTAAAAATTTTTGAAACATCACACAAATCAGTATCGGGCTTTGTAATATATTCTGAGAAATGCCCCAGTTGTTCTTTATATTTCAGCAGTTCCTCTTTTTGCATGGAAAAGCGGCTGAAATGATGTAATACGTTTTTCACGCTGAATTTACTGACTTCATAATAGGTAACATCTGCACTGACTTCAGATGAACCATAAATATTGATTAATCGTGCAGAACTGAACTCAGTATAGAAATGCTCAGCTAAAGCAACTGGTAAAGCTTCCCCACTGCAGAAAACATACTTTATGTTTTTAAATTGCAGTCCTTTTTCCCTCTTCTCCCTCAGAAGAAGTTTCAGAGATGAAGGGGTCATTATCAACCTGCTGATCTTTTTATCGATCAAAACATTGCAGAAATCTTCCACTCCTTTTACATTTTCACTGTTGAATATTACAATTGGGACTCCCTTTAGCAATGGAGTAAAAACCTCTGCCAGGTGATCTATAAAACCAGTAGATATTTTATGACAACAAATCTCTTCAGCTTCAAAAGGATATGTATCCCAGATCCAGAAAAGTCGGTTTATTAATCCTCTGTTTTTACCCACAATTCCTTTCGGAACACCAGTAGAACCAGATGTATATATTATGTAAAGTGCGCTATCTGGTGAAATACTTGGTAATTCCCTTTTCGCGCCATTGTTTCTCTCTCTATGTATTTTGTCCAGAAATAGAATCCGTTTTCCACATTGGGACAATATACTACTGTATAATTTTTTTGTCAGAATAATATCTACATCAGCATCGTTGATAATATATAATATTCTGTCCGGTGGATATTTAGGATCTAGTGGTACATAGATTGCTCCTGATTTGAAAATCGCTATCATGCATACGATACTTTCCACAGATCGATCCATACAGATAGCTACTCTTTTCCCAAATGTCACTCCGTTTTCAATCAGTAATTCTTCAAGGCCTTCTATTCTGGCACTAAGCTCTCTATAGGTTATTCCAATATCGTTTTGAATGATCGCAACAGCATCCGGTGTCTGTTCAACCTGTCTATAAAATAACGATGGAATTGATTCATGAATCGGATAATTCATTTCAGTACTATTCCATCTCTCTATTGCAGCTATCTCCTCTTCCGTTAATAACTTAACAGTTTCAATCCTTATTTCAGGATTCTGCAGCACATTTTGCATTATTATTTTGAAATGTCGTGCCAATGCCGAAACTGTTTCCACCGAAAACAAAGAAGCATTATAATCAATTTTACCTTTAAGCTGCCCATTTTCTTCCCTTAACACAAAATTCAGATCACATCCACAGTAGATGGAATACTCATTTAACCCCCTGCAGATACATTTGTCAAATACCAGCTGCCTGTCCGATACGCAGTCAAACTGAATAGAAATCTGGTAAAATGGAGATATGGATTTGTCAGGGCTTTTTGCAACGTTATCCAGAAAGTATTCTGTAAAAGAATTCTGATTTGAAAGTGATAACAAAACAGCATTTTTGACATTCTCCAACACATTACTGAATGTTATATTATCTCCGGTAGTTATTCTAATTGGTATCAGTGTTTCAAATGGCCCTCTTACGGTTTCATACTCCTTGATCTCTCGACCAGAAACAGGTATACAAATGCAGAAATCATGCTGTCCTGTATATCTCGTCAATAACACATATAAAATTGCTGTACATACATGAAGTGGTTCTGTACTGGTATTAAAGCATAGCTTCTGCAGCTCTTCATAAGTAATGTTATCAAATTGAAATTCATTCTGAGCAAATCGTCTGCAAAATGCTGATGCATTTTTGTGCTCATAATACAAATTTATTACATCAGGAAAATTTAAAAACTGTTCCTTCCAGAAATACTGTGTTGTATGTTTTTCATTTTCACCCTTTTCCAATTGATATTGAACGAAATCGAAGTAATCAAATATAGCTGGTTTTATCTGAAATTCTTTTCCAGTTACTAACTGGTTATAGCAGCGACATAACTCCTGTAATACCATTTCCATTGATATTCGGTCAATGATAATCTGATGAAAACAGAGTGCCAGTAAAAAATTATCCTCACTGATTTTAAACAGGTTGATTCTGAATAGAGAATCGTGCATAAGATTAAATGGTCTGCAAAAAAGATCATCCAGGGATTCTCGTACTGTTTCCCAGACAACGCGTTCTTCCAGATCACAGTATTCCTTGAACCCGATTTTATCTATAACTTCTTCATTAATCCGTTGAAAAACCTTTCCATTCTGTTCCTTAAGATTTATTCTAAGGATTTTATTGTTCTTAAGCACAACTGTCCATGCCCTTTGAAGACATTCTTCATTCAGAGGACCAAATATATGATATACTCTGGAAATTATAAATGGAGCTCGCACGCTCTGCAAATTCTCAAGAAACCATAATTTTTTCTGATTTTTTGATAGTGGCGTGCCCTTTGAAGATTTTAAACTACTATTAGTTGAACCTGTAGTTGAACCTGACATGACTTTTCTTCTAATTACTTAAAATTCAATAATAAACCAGCCACAAACCTTGGCAAGCGATTCTATGAAAACAAAGTACCTGATTCCCCGGACGAATGTTTGGCCTTAACCGCATATAGCCCTTTATGTTAGCGGTCCAGAAGTTCTAAAGAACATATCTGCCTGGTAATATGGTCGAAAAACTTCTGGGCCAATAAACAAAGAAGGGATCGAAGCGAGCCAAGTCAAAGAATCGTACGATTTTTTAGGTATCATTTTTTTCCTTCCGAAATCTGTAGCAAACATATCTCGGGAAATCACACTTTAAAAAATAAATCAGGCGCCATAATTACCGGCTCATTTTTGCTTTTGTGCCATGTCTGGTTAAAAAATTCGTTTTTTACTGCATTTAAATTGTTTTGAACAATGTTTCGTTTGCTTTATTATTTGCAAGCAGTGTAATTCTTTTCCTGGTAAAACTGAACTCAAAAATATTGTATAATATTTAACTTGACTTCCTGTTTTTATAATTTAAATTATTTGATGATAGTTTCTCCTTGCATATTATCACATTTAGCATTATTGAAAGGTATAGCTCTCCTTCTTATATTGTTTTTTTGTTCTCGTCCATCATAAGTTCTCTTTTTTATTTTCATGCTTTGTTTTTTGCGGATTATTACCGTTTCAGCTTCATAATTACACTCATCTTAATACCTCTCCTTGAAAGGAGCATTGTATGAACCGGTTAAATTTTCTGTCGTCAAGTTTGGCCTTGTGTTCTATTCTGTCTTTTTCAGCTTCTATAGAAGCAGATAATCTAAAGAAAGCAAATGCTTTAATGGATGTTCCAGGTAAAAAACCGGTGATGGTGGCAGTGGATCAAACCAATCCTGACAAGATTATCTTAAACTATAAAGTACCAGAAGCAGAGATAGTTGCTCTGACCGAAAAATATGACAATACGCAATTAAAAAGAATCACCCTTGGAAATGCTCCTCTGGCAGGTAATGAAGGAGAACCAGTATTGCCGGTTATTCCTGCTCAGTTTATTGTTCCGGCAGGGAAATCAATATCATCTATCAATATACAGAGAAATAGTAAAAAAGTCCTCCCTGGCAGGCATTTTGTTGAATTTGGCAAAGCTTCTATTCCTCTAACCAGAGATGCAAAACCCAGAAAGAGTTTCCCAGATGCCAGCATTTACAGTAAGGAGGATGCCTTTCCATCGCAAAATGGCGTTCTGGTCAATGTTCAATATAAAAAAGGGGTCAAAATAGCCTTTGTTAACATTAACCCGGTTCAGTATTATCCTAAATCTGGAAGAATTGAGGTTTTTTCAGACTTGATACTTCAGGTGAATCTTATTGATGACAAAAGAGATGATAGGAATCATAAGCCTCCGGTAAAGAAAAACCAACTAGATCAACTTAAATTAGGAATAGAAAACCCAGAAGCACTTAAAACTTATGAAAATTCCAGTAGAATTCAATTGCAGAACCCAAAAGGTGGTATATGCTCTTCGAACCAACAGTATTCTTATGTTTTTATCACCTCACAATCAATTCGTGATGCAAACACCGACGTTACAGTCAGAGATCTTATTGAACATAGAAAATCTCAAGGATATACAGCAATTATTGTGACTATTGAAGAGATTTATTCCAACTATTCTGGAATTGACGGAGCCGAACAGTTACGAAATTTTATCATCGATGCCTACTCCACATGGAATACTGAATATGTGGTATTAGGTGGCGATGTAGATATTATTCCGTACAGAAACTTATACAATGATCAATATATTCCATCCGATATGTATTTCCAATGTCTGGACGGATCATACAATGAGGATGGTGATCTTTATTGGGGCGAGCCTAACGATGGGCCGGGGGGCAGTGATGTCGATCTTATGGCCGAAGTATCTATAGGAAGAATATCAGCAGAAACCCCTCAAGAAATGGCCAACTTTATTTACAAAACATTGGTCTACGAAAAAACACCTATCGCGCCATGGTTGTCACGATCGTGCATGCTTGGTGAAGAGCTGGGACCAAATTTCGGTTCTGGTGAATTTGCTTACGCATTCCCTTACATGGAAGAGATCCGACTCGGCTCAAAAGCTTCCGGTTACTCCACAGATGGATTTATTAGTTGCCCAGCTTTTACTTCAGACACACTGTATGATAATTTTACTTTTTCCTGGTCACCAGACAGTCTACTCAAACTGATTAATTCCAACAGTTACTCCATTTTCAACCACTTGGGACATGCCAACGAAACTTATGTCATGAAACTGAAATTTGAGCAAGCCGATGCCCTTACAAATTCAAATCCTGTATTTGTCTATTCCCAGGGTTGTTACCCGGGATATTTCCCTGTAGACTGCATGGCTGAACGCTTAACTACTTCATCACGAAATGGAATGTTCTCTGTTGTATTCAATACCGTTTACGGTTATGGAAGTGTGAATGAATCACGGGAAACCCTTGATGGCCCAAGTCAGCGTTTTAACAGACAGTTCTGGGATGCTTTCATTAGCGAGAAAATTCTAAAACTTGGTGATATCAATACTGACAGTCATGAAGACAATATATGGTGTATCAATTATGACCTGATCCGTTATTGCATGTATGAAACGGTTCTGTTCGGAGATCCTTCAACTATGCTTAGAGGACAAATCGAAGGACCTTACCTTACATATCATAGCCAAAAGATTTCAGATCGGGATGGCGGAAACAACGATGGCTTTTGCAATCCAGGAGAAAGCATTGAGATGTTTCTGACAATTCAAAATATTGGCTCATTGCCATCTGAAAACAGTACCTGCAGCCTTGTATGCACAGATGATAATATTTCAATCCAGTCTGCGATTTCAACTCTGGCTCCACTCGCCTGCTGTGGTGATATCCAGCAGACAAGCAGTGCCTTCGAATTCCAAATTGGGAAACAATGCCCAACACCCAGTATAATAAATTTTGAACTTATTATCAACAGTGCCGACAGTACCTGGAGATTTCAAATTCCTATTCAGATCTATAATCCTGGCCAAATCACCGGAAATGTAACAGCCAATCTCGATGGATCACCAATAAGTGGTGCAAATGTGTTTTATTCCGGCCCCATATCCGGATCCTCATCTACAAATGAGAACGGCTCCTATACACTTAACCTGGTAGAAGGCTTGTATTCCATTTTCGTTGATGCAAAAGGTTTTCTTAATAGTGAAACTTTGAATGTTTCGATACCACCTGCAGCCGAACTCAATTTTAAACTTTACCGGCCACAGATGGTCATTGAACCTGCAGCTATCAATCATACCCAACAACCTGATGATTCAATATCGATTCCGGTACAAATTTCAAATACCGGCGATTTTGCTCTTCAGGTTAAGATCAGTTCTTTACAGTTAACTAATCCTCTCTTTCAGAGAAATCCTAAATTAATTGAAGGGAAAAGCGATTCAACTGATAATTGCGTTTCTAAAAAAATTAAAACGAATAAAAGAGCAGTTATTTTCCCCAAAACCTATTTCTACTTCGGTAGAATAAAACAGACATCAAACATTTTGACACTGTATAATGACT
>CAYYNL010000141.1:0-11995 GCA_964472925.1 uncultured Fibrobacter sp.
GCATGCTTTTGCTATTTTAAAGTGTTTTGATGAACGAGTTACGCATGCTTTTGCTATTTTGAAGTGTTTTGATGAACGAGTTACGCATGCTTTTGCTATTTTAAAGTGTTTTGATGAACGAGTTACGCATGCTTTTGCTGTTTTAAAGTGTTTGGATGAACGAGTTACGCATGCTTTTGCTGTTTTAAAGTGTTTTGATGAACGAGTTACGCGTGCTTTTGCTATTTTAAAGTGTTTTGATGAACGAGTTTACCCGTGCCTTTGCTTTTTAAAAATATTTTGATCAATGAGCTATTGCTGAACATGGCTGAGCCGCAAAGGTAATGCGAGAGTTGGACAAAGGGGTCAGGGGAAAACACCTATTTTACCACCACCCCATCTTGCCAATTCACCTCTGTTATGGCAGGCTCTCCCCCTTTTGAGTAATCAAAAAAGGATTCTTTTCCATGCTTTTTGCCCTTCCTGTAAAAAACCTGGTATACTAATCTCCCGTTCTCATCGTAGCCTTTCTCCACCCCCTCCTTAAGACCGGCTTTGTAAAATTCTTCTTTAAGCTTTTTACCATTTGCCGAGAAGGTAACTTCCATACCATTTTGAAGGTCATTGCGAAATGCAATGGTTTTTTTCAGATTTCCACGAGTGTCCCAATATGATTCAATTCCACTTTTTCTGCCATTTATATACCAGGTCTCACGGATCCTGGTACCGTGCGGATCCCAAAGAGATTCCATCCCCTGCTTTTTACCATTTTTATAGGAAACCTCAAGTTTTTTCACTCCATTTGGATACCAGACAGTGTAAATACCATGATAAACTGTATCAGAAGCACTGCCTTTTTGTTTAATGGTGAAGCGCAGCTGTCCTTCCTCGGAGACCTGCTCAACCAGCTTCACACTGCTGCATCCCAGAAAACCTATTAAGAGTGTAATCGCCAGTATATTTATCAACTGCTGCATTTTGACTCCTGCCCCAAGCTTTATCAAAATAACTGGATTTCGTTTATGAATTAATGAAGAAAATTCAGGTATAAGTATATATTAATAACAGAAATAAGAATAGGTATTTGTTGACTCCGGCCCATCATTGTTATCCTGATATTGGTTAATGCGCACTATTCATACCCCTAATCCCTCAAAGGGGGACTTAAGAACACATAAAGCAGCATTATAGAAAAACCCTGGTGTCAAGTTCACAGTTACATTATTTGATTTTAAAGTTCCCCTTCGGGGGGATTAGGGGGCAGGATTTGTGGATTTAGAGTGCAGGATTTATAGAATCAGTGGGCAATAATAAAAGTGAGCCATTAATTTAATTGCTGCATTTTATTATATTCTACATTTGTTTTTACTATGATCTTTTGCCTTTTAAAACCCGTAATCATTTAATTACATAGATAAGCCATCCATGGAAGACGAACTGAAAAAACGACTGGAAACTGTTCAGGAACGCATTTTAAAGGCTTGTGAAAAATCAGGGCGGTCTAATCAGTCGGTACGGCTAATAGCAGTTACCAAGACTCATCCGGTAGAGGTTCTGCAAAAATTAATCGACTTGGGCATAAAAGATTTGGGGGAAAACCGGGTACAGGAGATCGAAGCAAAAGTCCCAAGACTTAAGGGCGAATTTACTATGCATTTGATCGGGCATCTTCAGACAAACAAAGTCTCCAAGGTGCTTCCGTTAGTGAAATGGATTCAATCTATCGATAGAGAACCACTTATTGCCAAAATCGAAAAGCAGTATCAGTCTGCAGAAAAGATTAATGCCCTTCTTGAGGTAAACACTTCAGCTGAAGCCTCAAAATCCGGATGTGATCCGACACAATGCAGAGCTTTGGCAGAGAGAATTGCCAGTAGTCCAGCATTAAAGTTTTGCGGGTTAATGACCATTGGTCCCCTTGAAGGAGGAGAATTATCGGTTCGCAGATCATTTTCTCTGTTGCGTGAGCTTGGGGAGCAATGCAGCGACTTAGCCCCCAGAATCGAGTTATCCATGGGTATGAGTAATGATTTTGAGTGGGCTATCCAGGAAGGTTCAACCATGGTGCGGATCGGATCACTTCTTCTTGGAGCAAGGCAATAATGGAGCTGATTTTTTTTCTGTTCCGTTTATATGAGATAATAATTCTGGCCAGAGTAATAATATCCTGGGTCCAGGTTGACCATTACCATCCGGTAGTGGTCTGGATTTACAGGCTCACAGAACCGGTCCTTAGCCCTATACGGGCTATTATCCCTTTTGAGAGAATCGGTATAGACTTGTCGCCTCTGGTAGTATTACTATTAATGGGAGTTGTCAAGCAACTTCTGATGCAGTGGTTATTATATTAATCCAGGAGAAACTGAATGCAGATATCACCTTTGGATATTAGGAAAATGCCTTTTAAGCGAACCTTTCAGGGGTTCGATCCTGATGCGGTTCAGAATTTTCTAGATATGGTTGCAGGAGAATATGAGGCTGTTATCCGTCAAAACAGTGAATATGCCACGCAGATTAAAAATCTGGAACAGCGTTTGGAGGGATATCTCAAAATCGAACGGATGCTTAATGAGACACTTATTACTGCTCAGAAAGCAACCGATGAGGCCAGAGTCAATGCACAGAAAGAAGCGGAACTGATTCTAAAAGATGCCTCTTTACGTGCAGATCGTTACGAGGACGAGGCCAGACAGCGGGTTCACAGTATGGAAAGTGAACTGGTCAGTTTAAGAAACCAGCGGGATAGTTTTCTTGCCCGATTCAAAGCCATGCTGACTACTCAGTTAAATCTGTTGGAAATAATTAGCGGAGATCTTAAACAGGGTACAGAAGAGCAAAACGGCTCTATCATGGAAATTGCAGAAGAGACCATGGACGAGGTACCTCCTCAGCCCAATATCAGATCACTGGATGCCTGAGGTAATGAAAAACTGCTCTATTGAGATAAGACTTAAACCTCGTGCCAAAAAAGACCAGATTCAGTTGTCTGAAGATGGGACACTGGAAGTGTCAGTAACCTCTCCGCCAATTGACAATAAAGCTAACCAGCATCTGATAAAACTTCTTGCAGAAAAGCTGGACCTTCCCAAAAGATCACTGGAAATTATCCGGGGAGAACATTGCAGAAATAAAGTCATCTCGGTTGAAGGTTTATCCGGGGATGAAATAATACAACGTTTACAGCAGTAAAAAATTAACCTTTACCAGCAGTTTTATTCGAAAGAGGAAGCTCATGACAGCAACATTTGAAATGATCCAGGAGTCGATGAAGTTTATTACCAGTAAAACCGATTGCAAACCGGAGTACGGTATCATTCTGGGAACAGGGCTGGGAAGACTTGCTGATGCCATAAAAGCAGATTGTGTCATCCCCTATGAACAAATTCCTCATTTCCCTGTCTCTACCGTTGAAACTCATGCAGGGAAGCTTATTTTCGGTGAGCTCTCCGGCAAAAAGGTAATGGCCATGCAGGGAAGATTCCATTATTATGAAGGATATTCCATGCAACAGATCGTGTTTCCCATAAGGGTGATGAAGTTTCTTGGTGTAAAGACTCTGATCGTGTCAAATGCCTGTGGCGGAATCAATCCAAACTTCCATCCAGGTACCATCATGGCTATAACAGATCATATAAATTTACTGGGTGATAACCCTCTTATCGGTCCAAATGACAACCGTATCGGGCCCCGTTTTCCTGATATGTCAGAACCATACTCCAAAAGGCTTCTGGAGCTGGTACATAAAGTAGCCCTTAAAAATGGTATCAGACTGGAAAATGGTGTTTATGCTTCCATGAGTGGTCCCTCTCTGGAAACCAGATCCGAGTACCGGATGCTTAAAATCATCGGTGCAGATGTGATCGGCATGAGCACTGTGCCTGAGGTGATAGCCGCAGTTCATGCAGGTCTTGAGGTACTGGGACTCTCAGTTGTCACCGATTCTTGTCTGCCCGATGCCCTGGAGCCGGCAGACATAAAAAAGATTATCGCAGTTGCAGATAAGGCAGAGCCTGTTTTAGTAAAGCTTATTCAGAAAGTTCTTGAAGCACTATGAGCGAACCACTTTTCTCAGCAGTACAAACTCAGATCAAATTTCCAGCTATCGAAGAAGAGATTCTGAAGTTCTGGAAAGAACAGAGTATATTTGAAAAATCACTGAATTTAACCAGTGATAAAGATGCTTTCGTTTTCTACGACGGCCCTCCCTTTGCCACGGGACTCCCCCATTATGGCCATCTTCTGGCAGGTACTCTAAAAGATATTGTCCCGCGATACTGGACCATGCAGGGACACTATATAGAACGTCGTTTCGGATGGGACTGTCACGGGCTTCCAGTAGAAAACGAGATGGAAAAGGAATTTAAAGTTTCCGGAAAAAGGGACATCGAAAAACTTGGCATTTATATTTTCAATGAAGCCTGCCGCTCTATCGTACTTCGTTACACTAGTCAATGGGAGCGCATTGTCAACCGGGTCGGCCGATGGGTAGACTTTAAAAATCAGTACCGAACCATGGATCCGCCATATATGGAAAGTATCTGGTGGGTTTTTAAACAGATCTGGGAAAAGAAACTCATCTATCAGGGTTTCCGGGTTCAGCCTTATTGCCCCAGATGTGCCACGCCGCTTTCCAATTTTGAAGTAAATGAAGGATACAAAGATACTACAGGGCCCTCAATTACAGTTTCCTTCCCTCTGCGGGAAGACAATTCTGTAAAGATTCTTGTCTGGACTACAACTCCCTGGACCCTTCCCTCAAACGTAGCATTGGCAGTCGGTCCCGACATCCGCTACGTAAAGGTTCGTGACGGAGAGGACATCTTCATTCTGGCCAAAGACCGTCTTGGCAGCTATTACAAAGATCTTTCCTCTGTCCAGATCCTGGCTGAAATGACAGGCAAAGAACTCGAAGGTCTGGCTTATGTGCCCATGTTTGATTACTTTGCAGAAAAAGACCAGCGTTTCTTCCATGTTACCAGTGCATCTTTTGTTTCAACTGAAGATGGTACCGGTATTGTGCATATAGCACCTGCATTCGGAGAGGACGATTTCCAGGTAGGTCAGAAACTGGGACTTCCCATAGTATGTCCTGTCGATGACGAGGGTAAATTTACCGATGAAGTTCCTGAATGGAAAGGGAAACTTGTATACCAGGCCGATGATGAAATAATCAGAAACATTAAAAGCCGCGGAAGACTGATTCACCGGGCTACAATCACTCACCGGTATCCTTTCTGTTACCGCTGCGACACAGCACTTATTTACAAAGCAATAACCACCTGGTTTATGCAGATAGAGCCCCTTAAAGAGAATATGCTCTCCAACAATCAGCAGATTCACTGGGTTCCATCACACCTGCAAAACGGGCGGTTCGGTAAAGGAATCGAGAGTGCTCCGGACTGGAACATCTCACGAAACCGTTACTGGGGTACTCCCATTCCAATCTGGACTTGTGAATGCGGTCATCAGCAAGTAGTTGGAAGCCTCGATGAACTTCATAAGCTGGCCGGAGAAGGAAATCTGGAAAAAGGCAAGGCGATTCATGCGGAAGCTGTAAAAGCTATCGAAAAGAAGCTTCATTCAGAGAGCCGAAGCAGGCTTGAAGCTTTCGGGGTTGATATTTCTTGGGCAGACAAACTTGAAAAATGCAGTATCAGTCCCAATGATATTCACCGTCATGTTATTGATCAACTGGAAATCAGATGTCCTGCCTGCAAGAAGCAACTTATGAAAAGGACTCCCGAAGTCCTTGACTGCTGGTTTGAATCCGGCTCCATGCCATATGCCCAGGTGCACTATCCTTTTGAGAACCAGAAACGTTTTGAGTCCAGTTTTCCGGCCGATTTTATTGCCGAAGGACTGGATCAGACCAGAGGATGGTTCTACACTCTGACAGTGCTGGCTTCTGCACTTTTCAAAAAGCCGGCATTCAAAAACGTTATTGTCAATGGAATAATTCTTGCCGAAGATGGCAAAAAGCTTTCCAAGAGACTTAAAAACTATACCCCACCGGAGGAAATCCTCAACAAACTGGGAGCAGATGCTTTAAGGCTTTTCCTGATCAACTCACCTGCAGTAAAAGCGGATGATCTGAGGTTTTCAGAAAAAGGGGTAATGGAGATTTCCAGGGCAGTACTTCTTCCATTCTGGAATGCCTATTCATTTTTTGTTACTTATGCCAATGTGGACAATTGGGTTCCCAAAGATGGTCAACCACCTCAGAACGGTACCGAACTGGATAACTGGATTATTTCTCTGCTTAACAACACCATAGCATTGATCAATGCAGAAATGAAACAGTACAACCTTTACAAGGTCGTTCCTCTTCTGGTTGATTATATAGATAATCTGACCAACTGGTATATCCGACGCAGCAGGAGAAGATTCTGGAAGAGTGAAAACGATCAGGACAAGATGGTTGCATACAGCACACTGTATTTCGTGCTGGTCGAATTCTCAAAGGTAATGTCACCATTTCTTCCATTTCTCACAGAAGCCATTTACAGGAATCTGGTTGTAGGCAAGCTTCCGAATGCTCCGCAAAGTGTACATCTCAATCCCTATCCCAAATCAGTTGAAGGCAGAACTGATGTGGCACTGGAGCGCAAAATGCGTCTTATCCGACAGGCTGTTACCATGGGCAGGGCTTTGCGTAGCAGATTCACCATCAAGACCCGTCAACCGTTGAGAGAATTTGTGATCATAGTCAGAGACGATGAAACTCTCTCTCTTCTCCGAGAGATGGAAGCTATGATCAAGGATGAACTCAATGTAAAGGCAGTCCGTTTTGACACCGAAGAAGAAGTGGTAGTCAGCATCTCTGCCAAAGCTAATTTCAAAAAGCTGGGAAAAATTTACGGGCCAAAGATGAAAGAGGCCGCATCCCTGATCGAAGCCTTGTCTGTAAAGCAGATAAGGGAGCTTGAGAATGGAGCTACTGTAGAAATTGCAGGCCGGCAGATAGGATTTGAGGATATTGAGATTCGTCGCTGCAAACTGGAAGGGATAGAAGTAGAGACTGAAGGAGAATTGACTGTAGCACTGGATACCACGGTTACTGAAGAGCTTCTTCTGGAAGGTATAGCACGGGAGTTCATAAACCGGGTTCAGAATATAAGGAAAAGCAGTGGTCTTAATGTTACAGACCGCATTGTAATCCGATGTGGTTGTCCGGAAATATTGTCTAAGGCGTTAAGCAGATTTCGTGATTATGTCTGTACTGAGACACTGGCAGTTGATCTGATCTGTGATGGTTATGAGGGATACGATCCCACCCTGGGCGAACAGATTGAAATCGATGAGCTCAAAGCCTCAGTCGTTGTTGAAAAAACTGATGTTCTGGGACAGTAAAGATATTCTCAGTAAAACCGGTAATGGGAAAACAAGTGTCGCGCTCTGCACTCTTTGACAAAAAGCTAAGGCATCATCTTCTTTATAGGGGAGCACAAATTGCTTTTAACCTCGCTTCAAAAATTCCCCGTAGCATCGGGTTGTTTATTTTTGGACAGATGGGGGCGTTAATTTTTCTTTTCCCAAACCGTGAAAAGAGAAGAACTCTTGACCATCTGAGGTTTATTTATGGAGACCAATGGTCTGAGAGGCAGATTCGTGCTACTGCCCGCGAAGTATATATAGAGTTAGGGAAAAATCTGTTTGATGCGATTTATCTATCTCGTTTGAGTCCGGAGAAGTTTGACCAGATTGTTCATCATGATTCTTTAGACGAGTTCCGCAAGGCATATGAACTCAATAAAGGAGTGATCGTAATTACAGCACATGTGGGTTGTTTTGAAATGCTTCTGCATTTCTTTGCTTTGCACGGGTTTAAAAGCTTTGCAGTAGGCAGGAAAATGTTTGATCAGCGTCTGGAGGATCTTATTAGAAAAACTCGCTCAGGTGATAATATCGAATATATGGACCGCAGCGAAGGAACCTTAAAGTTAGTAAGATTATTAAAGCAGGGAAAGGCTTTTGGAGTTCTGATAGATCAAGATACTAAGGTAGAGAGTGTGTTTGCTACATTTCTGGGACATCAGGCTTTGACTCCATCCGGACCGCTGAAACTGTCGATGAAACTTGGCATACCGGTTTTTGTGGCTACCACAGTACGCCAGAAAGACAATACACACCATGTTTTCATCAGTGAGCAGATAACTCTTAATGAAACAGGAGATTTTGAATCGGATCTAAGAGAGAATGTTCAAAAGGCAAACGACCTTATCTGCAGGACAATCGAGAAATATCCATCACAATGGGTATGGATGCACCGCAGGTGGAAGACTCAACTCACCTCTAAATAATTGGCTGGAGTTTTCTGTGTTTTTTAAAGATCTGTGTTCATTGGGTGTATTGCTGTTAGTCTGTGTATTATTTGAGGGATGTGCACCCAAAAAAGATCCGATCCCTATGGCCAAAGAGGGCATAAATACCCCGGTTCAGCAATTCAATGATGCTTCTATATATTTTTATAATATGCAGAAAATTCAATGGAAACTGGATGCGGAGATGATGCGTAAGCCTCTTGATGATACCGGTTCGATTTTGGTGGTTCCGGTTCGCCTGGTATTGTTTGACTCTGTTGGTGCAGTACGGACCAAGGTTATGGCTGACTCCGGTCTGGTTGCCAATAATATGGAAAGTTATTTGGTATGGGGTGATGTACTAATCCGGACCAAAGATTCTATGGTGGTTCGTACTGAAAAGTTGAAATGGATAAAGAAAACCCGTAAGGTGGAATCTGACACTTATGTTCAGATTGAAACTAAAAAGGGTGATGTGTTAAGAGGCAAGGGGCTAGATGCTACCGAAGATTTTTCCCGTTTCACCTTTAAAAAAGATGTGACTGGCGCTTTTCCTGATTTCAAACGAAGAATGGAAAATAAAGAGGAGAGCATATTCTGAGATTATCCAGTACAGAAATATGGCAGTAGCAGCATAAGTGTTATATACCATTGGGCAAAAGGGAGCCCTTGGGAGCATAAAAAGTGAAGATTAAAGGCAGAAGAGTTTGCGTTCCTAAATTTTTCAAAGGGAAACACACCTTTGTGGTGTTATTTTTCTGGGGAGCGGTCACTCTTTTGGCTTCACCAAAAAAGCAGAATTCTTCCCCTACCCTGGTGCTTCAATCAGCAAACAGCAATGAAAACAGCTACACAAACGGTGAATTTGTCAGCATACTGAGAGAAAATGTGGTGTTTACCTATGATGACATCACGATCCGCTCTGATGAAGCAACCTGGTGGCGAAACCAGGGAATCATCAGTTTCAATGGCAACATAAAAGTAAAGCGTGGGAGTTCAATACTGAGCTGTGACAGGATGCATTTTACCAAAAACAGCAATCAGTTGACTGCAAACGGCAATTTCCATTATGTTGACACTCTGGAAAACACACAATTGACTGGAAATGATGCTATTTACAATTTGGACAGCAGGGTCTTTATTTTAAAAGGTAACCCCAGGATAATTCATTTAGATACTGTTGCTGCAGACACTCTTACTATAACTGGTCTGAAGATGAGTTACACCGATTCCTTAAAGAAGGCGACTGTATCAGACAGTGTCCGTATCACCAAAGGTAAACTGAGTTCCAGATGCGGTCTGGCGCATTTCTTTACTGATAGCAATACCGCATATTTACGCAAAGAACCCTTTATCAATTTTGAAGCACATACACTTACCGGTGATTCGATAAATCTGGCTTTTGGGGAAAAAAATCTTAAAAATGCCTCTGTAATCGGACATTCTCATGGTGTTTATATAGATACCACCTCAGATAGAAAGGATACTGCATACACTCATATCTGGGGTGATAGCCTTTATATATCGGTTTCGGATTCTATGGGTTTTGATTCGCTGTGGGCATTCGGAAAAGCTCAGACCAAATACTATATGTCCAGTTCACCGGAAATGGTCAGCAATGCCAGCGGAAAAACGATGCTCATGGCTTTTGAGAGTAACGGCAATGTAAAAAACGTTAAAATCTGGGGAAACGCCCGCAGCAAATACCATATTGAAGAACAAAGAAACAGAGGAACCAATGAAGCAAGTGGTGACAGTATCACGGTTACCTTTAAAAACGGCAGAGCCAAAATATTGATGCTTGTTGGAAGTGCACGTGGGATTTATTTTCCACGAGACCTTTAGAGAGTGTGTGATTTATGCATAACGATAGCAGCCCAGAACAATTACCCATAGCGCAACAAAAGAAAAAATCAAGGGAGATTCGCACTGAAGGTCTGGTGAAGATATATAACAAACGTTATGTGGTCAATGGTGCATCGATTAAGGTAACCCAGGGCGAGATCGTTGGCTTATTGGGTCCAAATGGAGCAGGAAAAACCACTTCTTTCTATATGATAGTAGGCCTGATCCGGGCCAATAAAGGGAAAATATATTTGGATGATTTGGACATTTCCAAAAAGCCAATGTACAAGCGAGCCAGAATGGGCATAGGGTATCTTCCACAGGAGCCCTCCATTTTTCGCAAACTTTCCGTAGCAGATAACGTGCTTTCGGTTCTTGAGTATCAGCAGATGAGCGGTAAAGAGCGCAAAAAAAGAATGCGGGAGCTTCTGGAGGAGCTTCACGTGGGACATCTGGAAAAAAGTCTTGGCTATATGTTATCTGGTGGAGAAAGAAGAAGGGTTGAGATAGCCAGGACACTGGCAATAAAGCCGGATTTTATCTTACTTGATGAACCCTTTGCGGGTGTAGACCCCATAGCGGTAGAAGACATCCAAAGTATAATTCACGAGCTTCGTAATAAAGGATACGGGGTATTAATAACCGACCATAACGTTAGAGAAACCTTAAGAATAACTGATCGTGCTTATATTATGGCTGGAGGCCAGATACTGATTTCCGGAACTGCAAAAGAACTGGCTGAAAATCCGGAGGCCAGAAGAGTCTATCTGGGCCAAAACTTCCGTCTTGATTAAAAAAAGTGGTTTGAAATCCTTATTAAAAAAACATTTCCCCAATCGGCACGAAATGTGATAGTATTATTTTTACAGTTATTGAAATAAGTGTAGGGTTTAATTCTTGAAGGAGACTGCTTTTGAATCTTGGTCTTGACATGTCACTGAGGCTTCAGCAGAAGCTGTCATTTCAGATGATACAGTCACTGAAACTATTGCAGGTTAATACTCTTCAGTTAGAGCAGCTTCTTAAGACCGAACTGGAAATGAATCCAGTTTTGGAGGCAACTGAGGAGATGGATAGTGAAACAGAGGAGTTACAGGAGCAGCAGGAAAAGGACAGCTCTGATGACAAAGAGGAAGAAGAACTTGATATAAACGAGGATAATATCGATTGGGAAGAATATCTGGAGGAAGGCTTTGATCTGGGCTATTCCTACAACGAAGAGGTAGATAAAAACGAAGAGCGTTATGAACCCACGCCCATCTACCAGATCACTCTGGAGGAACACCTCAATAATCAGTTGGCCGAGAAAAAGCTTAATGAAAAAACCAGACTGCTGGTTCAACTGCTAATAGGAAGCCTTGATATCGATGGATATTTGCGTATTCCTTTGGAAGATTTGGCAGATTTTGCAAAAGTATCGATTTTCGAAATCGAAGAGGCTCTTCATATTCTATGGAAAATGGAACCTTATGGTGTGGGTGCGCGAAATCTCAGAGAATGCATACTTCTTCAGTTGCGTTATCGGGGGTTAGAAAAAACTTTGGCTATGCGAATAGTCGATGAAACCTGGGACCTCTTTGAAAAACTAAAAATCCCTGAAATCTCCAGGCATTTTGGTGTGGAACCCCGTCAGGTGCAGGAAGCTTTAGATACTTTAAAATCCATAAACCCCAAACCGGGCTACCAGTATAATCCAGATAAACCATCCACTATTATTCCTGATCTGATTGTGGAGAAAATCGATGGCAAGTTCATGGTAATGCTCAATGACCGCTCGGTTCCTTCACTGCATATCAATAAATCCTATGCCAATTTGATAAAACGGGGCAGTAACGCCAAAAGAGACGTAAAAAAGTACATTCGCGAAAAAT
>CAYYNL010000142.1:0-11860 GCA_964472925.1 uncultured Fibrobacter sp.
CTAATTATAAAACATATATGTTTGATTGTCAACAGTTTTGAATGATTACCGGAAAAAATCAGGAGAAACTATGCATTATTAAATCGATGGCCCGGTTTTATCGCTAAAGAAATTTTCCCCTTGGTATTTAAAACTTCTTGGCTGCTAAACTAAAGGGCTCTATGCGATTCACGCCAAACAATCGTTCGAACAGGTGGAAGTTCTTTTCTCTTTCCTAATTTTTGCTCTGTTATCCTTATCCCTTTTTTGGGGATTGGACTGTTTAGTTTTTACTTCTTTTGCTTTTTCCACAAATAAATGTTTCTTGCCAAAACGAAGACTCTTAAGTTTGGCAATAATCCTTTCTGCATCTTCAAATGGTACAGTTACAAAACTGTAGGAATCCAGGACTTCAATATCTTCAACTGCTTTTTTAGATATACCGGTCTGATCGACTATAAAATTGGCCAACTCTTTTCTGTTAAGTCCATCGTTTTTACCTTTGGCGATATATAATCGGGTTTTCCCTTCCATGTCCCTGTGACCTGCAGGAGATTTTCTGGTTACCGGTGTCAATTTACAGTATTCGTTTTTATCAAGAAGCTTGTGATAGGAGTGCTGAAGGATAGCAGCAATGATCTCTTTTTTATCCGCTTCACTCAATAGCTCTTCAGCCCATTGAAGATATAGCTCATTGTGATCATTTAAAAGCAATGCCTTGATTTCCCCGGTTAAGCGGGTTTTTCTGGCAGTTACGATCTGATCTACTTGCGGAATCTCGCTTTTTTTAATCGGGGCTTTAACAATTTTTTTTATGAATCCAAGCCTGCTGAATTCCTCAGGGGTTACAAAAGTAACTGCTGTGCCATGGTTTCCTGCACGTCCGGTACGGCCGATCCGGTGTATATAAGCCTCCGGATTCTGAGGAAGAGAGAAATTTATGACATGGCTGAGATTGTTGACGTCTATACCCCTGGCAGCCACATCGGTAGCTACCAGTAAATTGATCTGCCGTTTACGGAATTTTTTAAGAATCTGTTCCCGCTGAGCCTGGGAGATATCGCTATGAAGACCATCAGCACCATATCCTCTGTCTATCAGTTTACCAGTGACCTCATCAACTTCAACTTTAGTTCTGCAGAAAATGATTCCATAAAAGGAAGATTCCATGTCAATAATACGGCATAGGGCTTCAAATTTGTCCTGTCGGAGAACCTCGAAATAGATCTGGTTTGTTAAATTGGTGGTAAGAGTGTTTTGCGCCCGGATATGAATGCTGTTTTTCATGTATTTGGACGAAAGCTCTTTGATACGCGACGGCATGGTTGCAGAGAATAAAAATACCCGTTTTTTTTCAGGCGTGTTCTGTAAAATGGTTTCGATATCCTCAATAAATCCCATATTGAGCATCTCATCACCTTCATCCAGAATGACATATTCAATTTTGTCCAGCACGAGCGTTTTACGGTTAATATGGTCGATTATTCTGCCTGGAGTACCTACTACAATTGTCACTCCTTTTTTCAGTCTTTCAAACTGAAGATCATAGGATTGTCCTCCATAGATAGGTGCAATTGTAATGCGACTGTTCCCTTTAAGGGAATTTATTTCCTCGGCAATTTGGATAACCAGTTCTCGAGTGGGTGCAAGAATCAAGGCTTGCGGATGTTTGGAAGAAGGGCTTAGCATTTCGATCAGTGGTAATCCAAAAGCTGCTGTTTTTCCGGTTCCGGTCTGTGCCTGAGCAATTACGTCCTGCTCGGTATTCAATATTTTGGGTATTATGAGGGTCTGAATTTCTGTAGGTTCTTCAAATCCCTTGGCTGCAAGGGAAGCAAGCGTTTTAGTGCTTAATCCTAAAGAGGCAAATTTTTCCATCAATTCTCATTTCTTTTAATCTGTTTTTAACAGGATATGTGTTTCAGAGGAATGGGTGCAATTAAATACCATTGATATGGTTTTTAACCGAGCCTTCTGGCTAAGGAGGTTAAGAAAACATGAGTCTCCGAAATGGCGGTTAATTTTAACACGTTCGCAAAATAGATTGTGCACACAAAGGGGGTATTTTTTTTATCCGATTACCATAGAAAGTACGAATTTGGAGTATTATTATTCAGGTAATTAATTATTACCTGGATTGTACGATTTTTTGACATGCCTGATCAGGTATTTCGATGCTCATCTGAGGTAGATTTTAGCAGAAAAACCAAATAACAGACTTATTGCAACAAAAGCTGCCAGTAATCGCACAATAATATCTGAGATGGGATAATTATTCTTTTTTGGGACTTCAATTTGAGAAACATCAGCCTGGTTTTCACTTACTTTTGTAGTTGGCTCTGAAGTCGAAGTGGTGCTGAGGATTTCAGCCAGCCCATTTTCAAAGAACTCATCCTGGTTTTGCATTCGGTTCATCTTTTGCTATTGCTCACTTTCAGAATCTGAATGGTTGATGATTGGTGTGGCTTTTAAGTTCATTATTTTTCAGGGTAAAACTTGCTCCTTCAAATATGCTTTGGTTATTTTACCATACTTATTACAATTATAACAATGAAAAGATATTATAGAAAAAAGGATGCTTGAAGAATCGGTTCTAAATCAAAATAACGTAGATCTCCATATTCACACCAATTTCTCTGATGGGGTATTAACAGTAAGAGAAGTCTTGGATATTGCTTACGCAAAGGGATTAAAAGCGATCTCCATCACCGACCACGATTGTACTGATGCGTATCCTATGGCAGTTGAAATTGGTTCTCAATTGGGTATTGAGATTATCTCTGGAGTTGAGCTATCGAGTGAAATCGATGGCACTGATATTCATATTTTGGGTTACTTTGTTGATTCTGAGAATCCGGCACTTTCCAGGAAACTAAAGGAAATGAAAGAAGCCAGATACATCAGAGCCCAAAAAATCGTGGATAACCTCAACAAGCAGGGAATAGATCTGCGATTTGAAACCGTTTTAGGAATAGCGGGAGTGGGGGCAATCGGCCGTCCTCATATTGCAGCTGCCATGCTAAGAGAAGAACTGGTTTATTCTTTTCGTGAAGCATTCGATCGTTATATTGGATATGGGTTGCCAGCTTATGTTGAAAAGCTGAAAATGCATCCTAAAGAGGTTTTCGATCTGATTAAAGGAGCTGGGGGAATTCCTGTGCTGGCTCATCCGGGAATAACACAGGTGGATGCCAGGATTCCTTCTTTTGTTTCTGAAGGTCTTATGGGTATTGAGGTTTATCATACCGAACATCCTGCCAGTGCAGAGCGTTATTATCAGCGTATTGCAAAAAAACACTCTCTGGCAATATCGGGCGGATCCGATTTTCATAACAGTAATCATAACAAATCAGAAATAGGTTTTCCAGCCGTGCCCTACAGCACGGTAATCAGCATGAAAGAAAAACTGGGAATTTCAGTTAAAGAGGGTTAAATGACCATAGTTCCTGTTATTTTGGCCGGTGGTATTGGCGAGAGATTCTGGCCTTTAAGTCGTAGCGCAAAGCCAAAGCAGCTTTTAAAAATTATCAGCAATAAGACAATGTTAGAGGAAACGTTACTGAGAGTAGCTCCGTTCTGTTCTAAAAAAGTGAAACCTCTCATTGTCACTTCAAAGGCAATTTCCTCCAAGTTTAAATCCCTTTTGCCTTCCGATTTAAAATATGATCTGATTGTAGAGCCTGTAGGCAAGAATACAGCACCGGCTATAGCGATTGCCGCTTCCTGGGTTGAGGCTAAGTATGGTGATTCGGTGATGATCGTGCTTTCGGCGGATCATGAAATCCGGCCCAGGCAAGCATTCATTGATGCTGCGAAGTTTGCTGTCAATCTGGCTTCAAATCAGAATGGGCTGGTGATTTTTGGCATAAAACCATCCAGAGCCGAGACCGGCTATGGTTATATACAACTTGGAAAAAAAATCGATTCCTGCAAAAACATTAATGGCTTCTCGGTTAAACGCTTTATAGAGAAGCCTTCCATCCAAAAGGCCCAAAAGCTTTTTCAATCCGATAAATACATGTGGAATAGTGGCATGTTTGTCTGGAAAACATCGGTTATTCTTGAGGAATTTGCCACTTTTATGCCTCAGATACATAGAATGGTCGAGGCTGCAGCAAAACTTGGGTTCAGTAAAGATGCCATCTCAACCTTCTATGAAGATTGTCCTAAGGAATCAATCGATTTTGGAATCATGGAACATTCCAGACGGGTTTTTGCTGTGGTGGGGGATTTTTTGTGGGATGACATCGGTTCCTGGGAATCGGTCAGCAGAGTTCATCCAAAAGATAAACTCAACTCCACTGTGGTTGGGTTAAAAGTATATCAAAAAGAGAGTAGCGATTCTATTATTGTCAACAAATCTTCCAGGGCAGTTGCCGCCATTGGTTTAAAAAATGCGGTAGTGGTTTCTACCGATGATGCGGTTCTGGTGATTGATCGCTCAAAACTTCCTGATTTCAAGAAATATCTTAACGAGATGAAAAGCGGGGCTTTACCGCCTAATCTGTTCTAAGTGTTTAATTTCCAAGGTTGTTAAAAAAGTGCCCTCTTCACTTTCTATAATGTTTATAGCCGGTGATGTATCCGGCGATCACCACGCAGCTTCTTTGGTAAAGCAGTTTTCTATAGATTTCCCTGGAGCACACTTATGGGGAGTAGGTGGCCCTGCAATGCAGGCTGAGGGCTTTAATGCGGTTATGCCTTTTGAACCTTTCAATAAAATGGGCTTTGTTGAGGTATTCCGCAATATTACCTTCTTCTTGAATGCCAGAAAAAAGCTTCGTCAGCAGATGGAAAAGCAAAAACCGGATTGCCTGATTTGTGTGGATTATCCGGGGTTTAATATGTTAATGATGAAAGATGCGCATAAACTGGGTATTCCGGTTATCTGGTATATTGCACCGATGGTGTGGGCATGGAAGCAAAAAAGAGCTGAGGTGTTAGCAAAACACTGCTCTCATATAGCCTGTATATTTCCTTTCGAAGTGCAATATTTCTCCTCTTTTACTTCACGTGTCAGTTTTGTGGGAAACCCACTGATAGAAGCGATCCAGATGGAGAATTACAACAAGGGGAAAGTAAACGGTCAGTTACATCTGGCGATCGTACCGGGTAGCAGGTGGCAAGAGGTTAAAAGAACCCTTTTTCCCATGGTTCAGACATTTCGTTTATTAAAGGAGCGATTCCCTTCCATTACAGGTTCCATCTCTCATTGTGCCAGTCTCCCGCTCTCTTTTTATGAAGATTTAAGCAGAGATACCGGTTTAATAATAGTAGAGGAGCCGCTTAGATCTCTTTTAGCCAGGTCCGATCTGGCATTGGTTACCTCTGGTACTGCAACTCTGGAAGCGGCATTGCTTGGCATACCGCAGGTCTGTGTATATAAAACATCCTGGCTTAACTATACAATCTTTAAAAGAGTTCTTAAAATCCCTTATATCAGTCTTCCAAACATTATTGCTGGTGAAAAGATTATTCCTGAATGTATTCAAGATGAAATGAATCCATCCAGAATGGCTGATGAGCTCACCTCCATAATCGCCCGGAAAGAAACTGCTGAGAAGATGAAAAGCAAATTCAGTGAGTTGAGAACTACACTTGGCTCCAAAAGACCCTCATTGGAACTGACTGCTGTTTTAAAGGGAATCCTTTCGCAGAGCTGATTATAACAAGGCAGAAGAATCAAGTATTACAAATCTCACTCTGATTTCTGCTGTTTTGGGATTTATATTGTTAGCAGAAACGTAGCAGATTTTTGCAGGATGTGTACTTTGTTGGCCACGAAGTCATTTCTGGCTTTCAGGAAACCACTGGCTAAGCCAGTGGAGCCAGATGTCTCGTAAAGGCACTATCGTGCCTTCTTGCTTTCGCGGCTTTGCCGCTAAATCAAGCTTTACCGCCTGTGGCGGTAGTACTTGACTCAGTTTTTAAACCTAAATTCCGTAGTTGGATCTGGTGCATTCACGTCCCGATAATTATCGGCATTGATTGCTAAACCATTCAGGTGTTTTGACTTTATCACCTTATCGATAAAGCCTTCTACACCTTCAAGTCTTATCAATTCAATATGATTCGCGACTGCATCAGCCCAACTGCAGAAATTAGGTTAAAAGGTTTTTGCACTAAGGCTAATAGAACTTCAAGGACTTACAACCTTTCTGTATCAATCTCTTACGGTTCTTAATCGTTCTGTTCCGTTACAGCTTTTTGCATTAGAGCAACTTTTTTTTGAAAAATCCGGAAATTTCTGGTATTTTCGATCAAAAGCATATTTTCTATAAACATGTGATTCCGGTGTATCAGAATGAGGGCAAAATTAAAGGCTTGCTGTATTTTAACAGCCGCGATATTTGTGAATGCCTTTGTACCTCAGGCAGACCTGAGAGACGGGGACTATTCGATTCCGGTATTCAGAGTAGGTCAACAGAGGATAAGTCTGGCCCGTACAGATGTGATCATAAGTGAAACGGGTGATAGTCTCAGGGAGCTGGATTCCCTGCCTCCGCTCAGAACCGGGCAGGTGATATATAGATACAGAGTTTCTAACCGGTTTGCATTTTTCAAGGGGATCCTTGACACCACTGCTTTCGGAAAGAGACCGGTGCTCTATACATTTAATATTCCTTCCTGGGCCGGTTTATCAGATATCATTCAGTACCGTTTTTTCAGAAAGCCTACGGAGCAGTACGGAAACGATGAGGATGAGATCTATTTTGATCAGGAACATATTTATGTTAAACACTTCCCGGAAATCTACTATTACAAGGATAACAGTTGGAATAAGCTGGAAGGATCTTCATTATTGCCACTGGGGGGAATAGAGATTTTCACCGATCCTCCTGGAGCTCAGATAATTATTGATGGTAAAAAAACCGGCCTTTTTACCCCTTATACTTTTAAGGGATTGCTTGCAGGAGTCTATAGTTTTGAGCTGGTTTTACCCGGTTATAATACATTTCAGAAATCGGTAAGGATTTATCCTGGTAACATGGTGACTGCGGCGTTTGAACTGCTCTCTGACATGGATACCATCTATATTTCCGGAAAAGCGCCTTATGGATTATTGATATTGCCTCAGCCTCCCACTGATTCTCTCTTTTATATCGATTCTGCCAGAGTTTTTTCATTAAAAACCAGATTGCATCCGGGTGTACACCGTTTACGTTGGAATGGCGCTCAGATGTATGAGTCTATCGACACAGCTATTACCATATCGGAGGGGGTCGTAGCATATTTTGATCATGTTTTCAAAAGACGTTACGGAGTGTTGCGGGTCGTTCCATCGCCTTCCGATGCAGAGCTATGTATCCAGGGGTTGCCATGCAAGATTGGTGAGCAACTAATGGAGTTACCTGCAGATAGATATACCATATCTGCATTTCATCTGGGATTCAGGAATCTGAAGAAAACGCTGACAGTTTTTCCTGATACTATTACTGTTTGCAGGATGGATCTGACACAGATGCCCGATATTGACGGAGATGGCTTTATTGACAGTGTTGATGAATGTCCACGTAAATATGGACTTTTTGGAGGTTGTCCCAGGATGAAACCTGGTGAGGCTTTGAAGGCAAAAACAGAGGAGGTTAAAAATTTTTTAAAAACAGATCCATTGACATTTGGGTCTTCTTTGATAGGGGGAATAAACAGAGTTCCCACAAGTAAACGTTTCGGCAAACTACTCTCCAGTTTTTCAGGTGTTAAAATCGGGGGAATCAACAATTACCGTGGGCTGACAATTGCAAACAATTATCATATCCAGTACAGAGGCCTTTTTTCCGGTCTGGAGCTTGGGCAATGGATTGCCGGACTGGGTTTTCAGAGAGATGATACTCTGGAAATAGTCACAAAAGAGAGAAAATATCTGATATTCAATGATTCAATTAACATTATTGAACCAGTCATGTATATTCCCAGTACAGCATTGTGTATAGGATTGCATTACAGTTGGTCCTGGGTGAATCTGGTTTACGCTATCGGTTATCAATGGGAGGATATCATCCTGGATCAGATTTACAATGCTACCGATGACAGGCTGGAGCGGATTATTCTGAATAATGATTGGTGGTTTCATCAGATAGGGGTGGAGGCAAACTTTAATTTCGATGGTTTCGTTGTTCCTTCAGTGTATGCCAGAATGAAATTGCCGTTTGGAAAATCCAGGGTTACTCGATGGCTGGCTTTGCAAACCGGTATTCAGTTCAAACTGGTTCCATCAAACTGGAAAAACCGATAAGAAAAAATGGTAAAACATTGCAAAAATGAACAAATTATGAGAATCATTCTACTGATAATTTTGTTATGTCTGATTAACTGTGGAGGCGGTTTTGATACAGAAAGCGCTGATGCTCAGGATATAAAAGAATCGATATTGGGACCCGATTCATCGAATGTTTTGTCCGAGTAAAATAAGAGCCAGGGCCAAATGAAATAATTATTTTAGTAACTTATCAGTCATTAATATGTAATTGGAAATGACTCTTTTCCGATTGGATAATTGCAGCTATGTATAAAGCTGAGTAGGTACTTATTTTTTAGAAGTAGACCCGATTAGTCCTGCACATTTGCGGATTTCAGACAGGTTCTACAGTTGACTCTTTTAAGGAAAACATTATGAAGAAAGATATACAATATTTTAACGATAAAAAAAGGACCAAAACCCCCATCAGTCTTCTCACTGCTTACGACTTCCCTACAGCGCAGCTTCTGGATGAGGCCGGAATCGATATTCTTTTGGTTGGTGACAGTGTGGGCACCAATATGCTGGGATATAAAAATGAGCGGGAGGTAAGCATGGCAGATATGCTGCATCATCTGGGTGCGGTTGTCAGAGGTACAAAAAATGCCTGTGTAATGGTGGATATGCCCTATAATAGCGCTAATGATCCATTTACTGCCTGTGAAAATGCCCGTATGTTGATCGAAAAGGGAGCTGATTGTGTAAAAATTGAGGGGTGGGAAGAGAAAAAAAATGTGGTTTCTTACTTGTCGGGACAAGGTATTTCGGTATGTGCTCATATAGGTTACAATCCTCAGATTCATGGCAGCAAGGGAAAGACTTTTGGGAAAACAACCGAACAGGCGCTTGATTTGATTAGTAGTGCCAAAGTTCTGGAAGATAGCGGGGCAGTGATGATTATTGTGGAGAAAGTTCCTCAGGAGATCACTGCTTTAATATCGGAAACTCTCAGGATACCTGTATTAGGGATTGGGGCGGGCAGAGAGTGTGATGGCCAGGTTTTAGTGGTAAATGATATCCTAGGGATAACACCCACTGTCTTTAAGCATACTCGTAAGTATATGGATTTTCGTTCAATGGTGCTCAAAGCCGCTACTGAATTTAAAAATGATATAGA
Organism: uncultured Fibrobacter sp.; assembly: GCA_964472925.1. Classification (GTDB taxonomy): domain Bacteria; phylum Fibrobacterota; class Chitinivibrionia; order Chitinivibrionales; family Chitinispirillaceae; genus JAAYPC01. Next base: position 9,336 of record CAYYNL010000142.1, read on the forward strand.
AAAGGGCAGTTTTCCTTCAGAGGAAAACGTCGACCATCTCTCTGCCAAAGAGCTTGAGGGTGTATTAAAAGCAATGGGCAGGAAGATACAGGTCTGATACATTTAACTGGGGAGATTCCAATGAATTGGAATGCAAAAAACAACCTGTTTCCAATTGCTGTTTTCTTGTTGACTATTGTTGTTCTGCTCGGCTGTTCTAAAAAAGAGGCCGATAGTGAAGACTTTGATCCTGCTAATCTTCCCCGCGAAAAAACTCTATATATAAGTGGTTTTCAATGGGGGGCACCTTCAAGTTTTAATCCTCTGGCAATAACTCCTGCCTGGCCGATTACCGGTAATATCAATCTGGTTTATCAGGCATTATTTGGCTATGATCTTCTGAGTGGAGAAATAAAGCCTATAATTGGAAAATCCTATAGATTACAGGACAGGGTTCTGCAGATCGAGTTGTATGAATTTGCACGATGGCAGAACGGTGAACCATTGACCTCTGCAGATGTGGTGTATTCATACAATTTACACAAAAAGTATAATACCAATTTCAGCTTCGGTATTAATAATTTTTTCGAAGAGATAAAGGAGAATGGGCCTCACGCGGTAACTATATATCTTTCTGAAAAGCAGTATAATCCCTTGGTAGTTCACGATATTATTTCAACAGTTCAGATACTTCCACAGAGAATTTTCGGGCAGCTTGAAAAAGAGGCATTCGATCAGGTCGCTGCTGAAACCGGTGCAACTCCTGAAAACAATGATGTCCTCAACACCATGCGTTTGTTTAAAAATGATCGCAAACCGGTGGGATCTGGACCTTATACGCTGTTTGCGTATACAGATAATGAAATTATTCTTAAAAGGATTCCTTCATACTGGGGAAACAGGCTTTATCAGAATAAGCAACCTGCACCTCTTTTCATAGTGCATTCTTCCTATCCTGGTAACGATGAAGTAAATATGGCGTTGCAGAACGGGGATCTTGATATTTCTCAGACATTTCTGCCAGAGATCTGGAAACAGTTTCCAAAAGGAGTAGGAACGTGGTATGATGACAAGCCATACTATATACCTGGAATAATTCCTGCTTTAATGATGGGGCTGAGCAGACCGCCAATTAAGGATGTTAATTTCAGGCGGGCTATAATTCATGCAATTGATTATGAAAGTATTCGTAACAATGCAGTATATGGCTACACTCCAGAGTTGAAACCAGGAATAATTCTGCCATTTGGTGCAGAAAAAGTATTCTATTCAGAGAAGGATGCTGAAGAGTTCGGCAGGCTTTATGATCCGCAAAGATCGAAACTCATACTAAAAAAGGCTGGTTATTCCTGGGGGGCAGATGGGATGCTGGTAGACCCTTCGGGCAAAAAAATTCGTACCCTTTTTGCTACCTGTCCGACTGGCTGGACCGATTGGGAGTCGACAATAAAAATTGTAGTGGAGGGTTTACGCTCTATTGGTGTTGATGTACAGGAGAAATTTCTGTCATACGAACAATGGGACAGAGATCTTAAAAATGGTTTGTTTGATTTTACCATGAAAAACCCTCATCCGGAGCAATCTTACTCTCTTCCCTGGGCACGATTTGACAAAGTGATGTCTTCCAAAGACTTACGCCCTGTTGGGGAAGTGATGTATCAGAATGAGGGAAGATACAAAAATCCAGTTGCAGACAGTCTTCTTGAGGTTATTCCAAAAATAAACGATCCGCAACAGCTTAAAGAGGCATACCATGCCATTAATCGACTTTTTATGAATGAAGTACCGATTATTCCTCTTATGTATCGCCCATGGTTGTTTTATCAATTTAACAGCAAATACTGGAAGAACTTTCCAACCGCTCAAAATTCCTATGCTTCACCGCAGTGCCTTATGGTTGGTGCAGGGGTGGAAGCATTATGGGGAATTGAACCACAAAAGTAAAAAACAGGGGCCAATTTGGGCTAAAAAAGTCATGTTTTTTGCAAAAAAAACGAATTTGGGTTGCCCGCATATGAATTTAGGTTACTTAAGGGTGAATCTGTTTTGACCTCTGATCAGTATAGCTTTCAACCTAAATTCCGCAGTTGGATACGGCGTATTCACATCCCGATAATAATCGGGATTGATTGCTAAGACATTTAGGTGTCTCGATTTGTCAATACTTTCAAATCTTATCAGTTCGATATGCTACGCGACAACATCTACCCTGACTACGGAAATTAGGTTTAATGCTGTTTGACTTCGTTACCTTTTCGTAACACATGTTGCCTTTCTTTACGTTTTTCAAGGTTTTTTGTTAAAAAAAGCTTTAAATGAGTACGGCATGTTTTTTGCGAACCTTATATAACAACTTTTTTTTCTGCTATCACCAATTATCAACCCTTTCACTTATCCTTATTAAGGAGGATTTATGAAAAGACACTTTTCAAAAACCGTTTTTGCGATTGCAACTGTTTGCGCAATGGGAGCTAATGCCGATCAGATTAGTTTAAATGTAACTTATCGTGATTTTGAAGATTCACATCCGGATTTCGAGCACTATG
>CAYYNL010000143.1:0-11769 GCA_964472925.1 uncultured Fibrobacter sp.
CTATCTCCAGTGAAACATTGTTGATTTCCGCAGAAGAGAGATTGGTAAGTTCTATTTGCATGATGTTAATTGCAGTATCATAAAAAACCATTTTATAAATTTTATCAAATACAACTGGTAACGAAATATTAAATGGCCCTTCAGATGATATTAACAGTGTTTCTGCTATTTGCGGTGCGTCAGATATAACCACCGGTCCCAGAGTCGCAATATAGAACTGATTTTTAATCTTTTCTTCATTTATCTTGAAATTGGATGAATCCCGTTTGAAAACTGAAAATTCCAGAGTATCACCTGACAACGAATCTGGTTCCAATAGAGAAATGTCATCTTCTTTATACTTTGAGTCGCCATATAGAATATCCATACTGTCGATATCAAAAAGATTATCCATTTCATCTGCAATCACAAAAGAATGGTTAGTTATCGGTAGTTCCGTTACTGTTTTCCATCGTAATGGCTCCTCATCCACCGGATTTGCACAATTAAGAAGAAAAAAAAGCAGATTAAGTACAACCGAAACGATCAGAAAAATGGGTAGTTTATATCCCATAATAGTTTCCTTTCTCCCCAATAACCAATTATTGGAATTTTCCTTGTTAGATAATAATATACACTCATTATTATAAACAAATTACTGCTATTTGCATATTTATCAGCTTTTAACCTGGCTAAACTCTGATTAATATTGCCTTCTTCTTGATATGAATCAATATTTTACAGGAAAATTTTATCTATTTTAATTGTGAGGAAAGGTAGAGTTGGGTAATATCGAATACATAAATCAGTAATCTGAGATCTGTTTGAGTCGGTATGTTTTTTGAAATCATCTTGATTTGTTCTGTACACCAGAGGAGGATACAACTATGCAACATGGAAAACTGAGAATCATACTATTCGATGCCAAGCCTTACGACCAGGAGTTTTTCAATAAAATCAACCAGGATCCCAGATTCGGTTACGAAATTCACTATATAATCGGCCATCTTACCGAAGATACAGTTGCCCTGACAGCCGGATTCGATTGCGTTTGTGTGTTTGTTAATGATAACGTAAATGCCTCCATAATTAACAAATTGTACGAAAACGGAATAAGAATTTTGGCCCTCCGCTCCGCCGGATATAACAATGTCGATCTGGATGCCACTTACGGAAAAATTCATGTGGTAAGAGTTCCGGCTTATTCTCCCTATGCCATAGCCGAACATACTGTAGCACTGATGCTTTCCTTAAACCGCAAGATCCACAGAGCATATATACGTACACGCGAAAACAATTTCACTATCAATGGTCTTCTGGGATTTGACATGCACGGCAAAACCGCTGGAGTAATTGGCACCGGAAAGATCGGAAAAGTGGTTATCCAGATTTTAAAAGGTTTCGGCATGAAGATATTGGCTTTTGATGTTTATCCTGATTTCAATTTCGCCCAACAGACCGGTATCGAATACGCAAGTCTTAATACCATTTACCAGGAATCCGACATCATTACACTTCACTGCCCATTGACTCCTGAAAATGTACACATGATTAATTCCGATACTATCTCCAGAATGAAAAATGGAGTAATGATAATCAACACAGGAAGAGGCAAACTGATCAACACCCGCGATCTTATATCAGCGCTCAAAGAAAAGAAAGTCGGCTCTGCAGGACTTGATGTATACGAAGAGGAAGGGGATTATTTTTTTGAGGATTTTTCTGCTGAACCAATCAGTGATGATGTTCTGGTGAGATTGTTATCTTTTCCTAATGTACTGGTTACCTCTCACCAGGCTTTTTTTACCCGTGAAGCAATCGAAAAGATTACTGAAACAACTCTGGAAAACATACGTCTTTACTTCGAGCAGAATCAATTGCCAAATGAGATCTGCTACAGATGTTCTGAGGGCAGGTGCACCAGAGTGACTACCGGACACTGTTTCTGATTTTATTTCTGGCTTTCAGAAAACCACTGGATAAGCCAGTGGAGCCAGATGTCTTGTAAAGGCACAATTGATTATGTTCAAAAAACTTCTTGCACAAAGGAATCAAAGCGAAGCACGTTATACAATCCTCCGATTTTAGGAAAGACATTTTCTATAATTTCAATTATTGTATTAAGATAAAACGTGTATTTCCTACTCTCTAATTTGTGCTCCTGATTCCTAATTTCGACATTTTAAATAGTATTTCGGATTTAAAAATCTGATACTATTTTAAACCTATGCATTACGAAGGCGCAATAATTCGCCCTCCCAGTGAGGCTGACAGTATTCTTCTGCAGGTAACTATCGGCTGCTCGCATAATAAATGCAGCTTTTGTGGTATTTACAAAAATAAAATATTCCGCATAAGAGATGATTATCAGATAGAAGAGGATCTTCAGTACGCCTCCCTTCATTTTCGCGATAAGGATAAAGTATTTCTCTGTGATGGTGATGCATTGATAATTCCCTTTGCCAGGTTGCAAAAACTTCTTCTTAATATTCGCAAAACTCTTCCCTGGGTAAGCAGGGTAGGAACTTATGCCAACGCAAAAAGTATCGCCCGCAAAACTCCAGATGAACTGGCGCAGTTAAAAGAGTTGGGTTTACGTATCATTCATATGGGTCTGGAATCCGGTGATGATGAGACACTGAGAAGATGGGGCAAATGGGGTGATGTGTCTATGATAATCGAGCAGGGGCAGAAAGTCAGGGAAGCTGGCATTAATCTCTTTACCACCGTACTTTTAGGACTGGCTGGTGCTGAACGTTCTTCAATTCATGCAGAAAAGACAGGGATTGCCCTTACCCGTATAAATCCAAACTATGTGGGGGCACTCAGCCTCATCCCTGTTGAAAACACTCCTCTTTATACGCAGATACAAAGGGGAGAATTCAGTCTCATGAGACCGCTTGAAATACTCAAAGAACTCCGGATTATGCTGCAATTTACCGATCTTCGTCCCGGTTATTTTTATGCCAATCATGCATCCAATTATTTACCGTTTCGTGCACGTCTTCCCCGTGACAAGGAAAGCGCTCTGGCCCTGATCGATAAAGCCCTGAAGGGAGAAGTTAATTTGACACCTGAATGGCTCAGGGGTTTATAATGATCAGGTAAGTATTATTAAGTGAACCAAAAGACTGTGTCTGAAGAGATAACAGAAAATTTTTAGCCAGAAAAAAAATAAGCCGGTGACTCCATATTCGGATCAGACCGGCATTGCCTGTATAATCACCAATTAATCATCTTTTTCATCTGCTGTCGAATAGCAGTCTGCTATTTCCCCATAATAGAAGGTATGATAATCTTTTTTGGGATAAAGATTTTTGTAGGAATCAACTAAAGCGACAGGATCGATTGCAGATTTGTAGACTATTTTACACTCATAATGGATTCCTGCAATATCCAGTACTGGGGTACGCACCTTTTTCCCGGGATAAATTTCAAGTTTACACTCTTTAAACTTATCGCATGTCTTACCAGATTTTGTACCACAGAATTCCAATTGCTTTGACATGTCAGTCATAGGGATACTTACAGTGAATTCAGTTGATTTTTCGATAATTTTATAGGTATAGCGGGAGTTTCGCACCATAACAGTAAACATGGGCCTCCCCCATAAGAATCCCACAGATGCCCAACCGATAGTCATAACATTGAGAGCGTCACCAGCTTGAACCGTTAAAAAAGCACCTTTACGGATCTGTTCCATTACTTTATCGGCAACTGACATATAATCAACCTGATGCATACAGTAACTCTCCTCCCGGAATTGTCTGTTAAAGTATCTGTTATCAAAATGAAGCAGCCGGAAAAAGACTTTTCCGGCTAATCACCTGATTAATATAGCATTTAGTTCAGCAAATTCCAACCTAATTGGCAGCGGTTACTTTCTTTGTAAGGGCTTGTATTTCACTCTGGAGGGCTGATCTGCAGTTATCCCCAGACGTTCCCTTCGTGCTTCTTCATAGGAAGCATAATTGCCTTCATGCCACACCACAGTACTGTTTCCTTCAAATGCCAGAATGTGGGTAGCGATTCTGTCAAGAAACCACCGATCATGGCTAACTATCACAGCGCACCCCTCAAAATCTGAAACTGCTTGCTCCAAAGCCTGCAGAGTCTCGACATCCAGATCATTTGTTGGTTCATCCAGCAAAAGCACGTTTCCGCCGCTTTGAAGAAGTTTGGCAAGATGCACCCGGTTGCGTTCTCCTCCGGAGAGTTCCTTGACCAGCTTCTGCTGATCTGAGCCGCTGAAATTAAACTTGCCCACATAAGCCCTGGAATTTACTTCGGTCTTGCCCAGCATAATGGTATCCTGTCCACCGGTAATCTCTTCAAAAACCGTCTTTTCCCCATCCAACGCATCTCGGCTCTGATTTACATAGCTAAGCTGAACCGTCTCTCCTATAATCAGCTCACCGCTATCAGGTTTTTCCTGAGATGTAATCATTTTTAACAATGTGGTCTTTCCGGTCCCGTTTGCACCTATTATCCCTACAATACCAGCTCTGGGAAGCACAAAGTCGAGATCTTCAAAAAGCAACTTGTCTCCATAGGCTTTACAAAGTTTTTTGGCAATAATAACCGTGTTTCCCAGACGGGGACCATGTGGAATAATTATCTGAGCACGGGTGATCTTATCCATCGTTTTCTTATTGAGAAGCTCCTCGTATGCGTTAAGACGGGCCCGTCCCTTTGCCTGTCTGGCCCTCTGAGACATCCGCACCCACTCCAGTTCAGTCTTGAGCCGTCTCTGCCGATCACTCTCCTCCTTCTCTTCCTGTGCCAGCCGGGATGACTTCTGATCCAGCCATGAACTGTAATTGCCTTTCCATGGAATTCCTCTTCCCCGATCTATCTCAAGAATCCAGCCCACTACATTATCCAGAAAGTATCGATCGTGAGTAACCAGAATGACCGAACCCTTATACTCCCTCAGATGCCGCTCCAGCCAGGCAACCGATTCTGCATCAAGATGGTTTGTGGGTTCATCCAGCAATAAAAGATCGGGTTTTTGCAGCAACAATTTACACAGAGCCACCCGCCTCTTTTCACCACCGGAAAGCTTGGTGACATCCGCATCACCCGGTGGAAGCCGCAGAGCATCCATGGCAATTTCCAACTGTCTATCCAGTTCCCAGGCATCTACCGCATCAATTTTGTCCTGAAGCTTTGATTGACGCTCCAAGAGCTTCTCCATCTCTTCCTCCGAAAGATCTTCAGCAAAACGGTTGGAAATCTCCTCAAATTCCACCAGCAGAGAACGTGTCTCTTTGACAGCCAGCTCCACATTTCCCCTGACATCCAGTTTCTCATCCAGTATTGGTTCCTGAGGAAGATAACCAACAGTACGCCCCGACTCTATCCAGGCTTCCCCTTGAAACTCGGTGTCAATACCTGCCATGATTTTTAGCAAAGTACTCTTTCCAGAACCATTGACTCCAATAATTCCGATCTTCGCTCCATAATAAAAAGACAGCGATATGTCCTTTAAAACTTCCTTTTGGGGAGGATATACTTTTGTCATTCGATTCATGTAATAAACAAATTTTTCTGCCATCAATAATCCCTGCTGTTTTTATGGTGATATGGAAAATTCTGGTGTTTTATCAGTATGAGTAGGCTAAATTAATATTTTCCAAGGGCCTGAAGTGAACCTAATTAAGGCATCCTATCTAATAAATCGTTCGATTCCTGCTCAAAAATAGAGATAAAAAAAAATCAAAATCCGAAATTCGAAACAGGATTGAGACCTCCACATTCCGTCGTTTTCTTGTTGGTATTAACCTAAAAACCGCAATAGATTGACGCGGATAACACGTTCAATTGTTGGGATTTGTTTAGGATTTGGAATTTATTTTGGACTTCGAAACTGCCGAAATTGCCTAATTGTTACAACAATTCAACAATTTTCCACTTCAGGCAGAAAACTAATACGAATAAACTGATATTTAATTGCTCTACAAATGTTATGTCACTACCGGACTAACAAAAACGATTATTTCATTGTCATGGCAGCTAAACAGGGATTTCATGAGAGGTTTTTAACACTCCATATTTCAGTCTCAACCGACTTTTTAAGTATATAATGAGCAGCATCATCGGCAAAAACCTTAAAATAGGAGAAACCCGGACTATACCATCTGTCCTCTATTTCCAGTATTTCCAGCCGTTTCTCTCCTATCCAGAATCGTACCGGATACTCGTCGGCTTTATAACCGCTGTAAGTCTCCACTTTTATTTTCCATTCCATAATTATGCGGCTTTCTGATGAACCTTAAGCAGATTCACTACATCACGCACTCCTCTGGTGAAACGGGCTATCCGGTATGCTTTGTGAACATCTCTGAGCTCATAAACCGTTCCGCTCAAAGTAACACATCCATTTTCTACATCGACTTCGATTCTATGGTGATCCAATTCAAAATTTCTCTGCAATGCAGCTATGATATCTTTAGCAATAGCCTTATCAGCATACTCATGAGTGGGAACCACCACCAGTTCATTACTGACATGTACGACTCCCTGAATATCATAAGCGATCTCCTCTACCCGCATCTTTTTCCAGTATGTATCGGTCGTCCCCCGTAATATGACTGTTCCCCTGTCCACAGTAACATCTATACCGGATGACTCTATGTTTGGATTCCAAAGTAACCGATTCAACAAACGAATCTGAATTTCGCTATCCGAGGGTACAGAAACATTGGAAGGAAACTTTAAAGTCAGTCTGTCCAAAACAGTCACTACTCCGGGAACCTGTAACACATCCGCTTCTGCAGCCTGACGGGCCGAATATGAAGGGACCGTACCTTCCAGAGTCACCTCCCCATTATGTACATACACTTCAATTGCCGACATTCCTATCCGGTAATCCCAGGCAAGCTGATCAATTACAACTCTCTTAATTTCATCATCTGTATAGGCCATTAAGTTCTCTCCTGTGTTTTGTATTCAGGGCAGAATCGATTCGGATCGATAAGATCCCAAAACTTTCATGTAATTAGCCCTTTCAAAAGCCTCCGGATTTTCTACAAAACTTCGTCCCATTACTCCACGAAACGCCTCTATCGATTCGTACCGGTTCTCCTCCAGCCACTCACCTATTGCGGCCAGCAACCTGGAAATATGGTTAATCCCTTTCTGCAAAAGTACAGATGTCATCATGGAAACCCGCGCCCCTGCAGCAATACACTTTAAGACATCCTGCACCGTGTGCACCCCCCCAGTAACAGCAAAATCGATCTTTATTTTATCAAATAGTAAGGCAACCCAACGTATTCTGAGTAAAAGCTCATCAGATGTGCTCAGATGCAAAACCGGCTTCACTTCCAGTTTCTGCAGATCAATATCCGGCTGATAAAACCGGTTGAAAATAACCACTCCCAAAGCACCCACATCAGAAATCCTGCTTATCATTTCAGGAATCGCGCTAAAAAAAGGACCGATTTTCACAGATACCGGAATCGCAACACTTCTGGCTACCTCCCTTACCAAATTAACACAGATTTGCTCTACCTGAGAAGAAGAAATCCCGGGAGTGACCGGAAGATTATAAATGTTAAGTTCTATTGCATCCGCTCCCGCTTTTTCCATCTCACGGGCATACTTAATCCAGCCCCAGGTACTTGTTCCATTAAGACTTCCAATAATTGGGATATCTACCGCCTCTTTGATTTTAATGATCTTTTCCATATAATCAGAAGGGTGGAAACTGTAAGGTCTTATATCCGGAAGATAGGTCAGAGCCTCAGCAAAAAGCTCTGTTCCCTGCTCAAGCCCTCTATCAACTATCAACTCTTCTTTTTTTATCTGTTCTTCGAAAAGAGATTGAAGAACCACCGCCCCGATACCGGCATCCTCCATTTTTTTCACATTCTGTACATGTGCACACAAGGGTGATGATGAAGCTACCAGGGGATTTTTCAGCTTTAACCGAAGATAATTGGTCGACAGGTCAATCATTGTCCCTCCTTTGTGTAAAAGGCATGGAGGCCCAATGATGATACCAGTTCCATCTCTGAGCAACTTCCTCTTTGGCCTTTGTTAAAAGATGTGCCGCTTCCTCAGGGTTACTGCGGAGAAGCAGTGAATAGCGGGTTTCGTTGTAAATATAATCTTCCAGAGGTATCGAAGGAGCTCTGCTGTCAAGCTGAAGAGGGTTTTTCCCCTCTTTGCACAGCCTCGGGTCGTATCGGAGTAAAGGCCAGTAACCACTCTCTACTGCCAGCTGCTGTTGATCATTGCCATGAACCAGATCAAATCCCTGTCCTATACACTGGGCATAAGCCACAATAAGCGAAGTCCCCTCATATTGATCCGCTTCCCTGAATGCCTTTATAGCCTGCGCCTGATTTGCTCCCATAGCAATCCTGGCCACATACACTGAACCATAACTCATAGCCATCATCACCAGATCTTTTTTTCCACTGCTCTTGCCTGCAGCCGCAAATTTAGCCACTGCCCCTGGAGGGGTGGCCTTGGACATCTGCCCACCAGTGTTTGAATACATCTCTGTATCCATCACCAGTATATTAACTTTGCGCCCCATAGAAAGAACATGATCCAGTCCGCCAAAACCTATATCGTAAGCCCATCCATCACCACCTACCAGCCATATACTTTTTTTTATCAGCGCATCAGATAATGCAAGCAGATTATCTGCATCTTTATTGTCTATTTTTTTCAACCGATCCTGTAAAGCTTTAACACGGCATCTCTGCTGCTCAATCTCTTCTGTACTATTCTGATCCGCCATTATCAGAGCCTCTGCCAGCTCTTTACCAATCTGCGATTCCAGCTTATGAAGCAGCTCTTTACACTGCTCGATCTGTTTGTCAATAGCGATCCTGAATCCCAGTCCGAACTCCGCATTATCCTCAAAAAGAGAATTGGACCAGGCAGGCCCCTTCCCCTCTTTATTAACTGCCCAGGGTGTTACCGGTTCGTTTCCTCCGTAAATTGAAGAGCAGCCAGTGGCATTGGCAATAAGCGCATGATCACCAAAGAGTCTGCTAAGCAAGGTAAGATAGGGAGTCTCTCCGCATCCGGCACAGGCTCCGGAAAACTCGAAGAGCGGAGTTACAAACTGAAGCTCCCGCATGGTGGATGCAGACTTGTCATATTGTGGCAGATTCAGGAAAAACTCCCAGTTGCGTTGCCCACTCTGCAATAACGGGTCCTTGGGTTTCATGTTGAGTGCCTTTATTTTAGGTATTTTCCGATCTTTACCCGGGCAGACTTCCACACATATCCTGCACCCGGTACAATCCTGAGGCGATACTGCAAGTGTATAGTATTGCCCTTTAAGCGATGGATGAATGGCTGGAACCGACTGGAAGGACTCCGGTGCACCAGTCAGATCTGCTTTTTCATAAACTTTTGCCCTGACAACCCCATGAGGACACAGAAAAGAGCACTTCCCGCATTGTATACACAACTGCGGCTCCCATACCGGAATCTGTGCAGAGATTCCCCTTTTTAAATATTTACTGGTAGCACTCGGGAAAGTACCATCCGCGTCAAATGCACTCACCGGAAGTTCATCACCACTTCCTCTTAGTATTCTGGCAGTGTTTAATTTAACAAATGAAGTGGCATCGGAACTTACCGCCTCCCGCAGGTCAAAATTGCTGCTGGGTTGATCGGGAAGCTGCAACTGATGCAGGTTTCTGATTGCAGAGTCAACCGCCTTCAAATTCATGTTAACGATTGCCTCCCCCCCTCTTCCATAACTGCTGCATATATACTCTTTTATTTTGCTGACTGCTGCCTCTTCGGGGATAAGCTTACTGAGCGCAAAAAAACAGGTCTGCATGATAGTATTGATCCGCCCCCTCAGCCCGATTTGTGAAGCAATACTTGTGGCATCTATTATATACACCTTCAGCCTTTTATCAATTACTGCCCTCTGCACTGATAGTGGAAATTTATCCCAGACCTCTTCGGGTGGATATGGACTGTTAAGAAGAAAGGTTGCCCCCTCTGCAGCATACTGCAGCATGTCGATTTTTTGCAGAAACGCAAATTGGTGACAACCAACAAAGTTGGCCTGATAGATCTGGTAGGGAGAATTAATGGGCTTCTTATCAAACCGCAGGTGAGAAACAGTCATTGAACCGGATTTCATGGAATCATATACGAAATACCCCTGCACATAATAATCAGTGGTCTCCCCGATAATCTTAAGTGTATTCTTGTTGGCACTCACAGTCCCATCGGAACCATAACCGTAAAACAAGGCACATATCCTGTCCTGTGGCTCTGAATAATTGTTTTTTTCTATGGGTAAACTCTGAAAGCTCACATCATCTTCTATTCCTACAGTAAAATGGTTCGGCATACAGTTCTTATAAAGACAGCTGAAAATGGAGTGAACCATAGGCGGGGTGAATTCCTTTGATGACAAACCGTAGCGACCACCAACAATTTTGGGAATCCTTACCCAGGGAAACTCCAGACTTCCGGCAGCCTCATTGATAGATGTAACAACATCACAATAAAGCGGCTCACCAGCACTTCCAGGTTCCTTGGTTCTGTCCAGAACCGCTATGGCCTTTACTGTGGTGGGAAGCGCTTTCAATAGATGAGAACCCGAAAAGGGTCGGTATAGACGGACTTTCAATACCCCCACTCTTTCGTTTTTAAGATTCAACTGCTCAACCACCTCTTCCACTGTCTGAACAGCAGATCCCATTATGATAATCACCCTTTCTGCTTCCGGATCACCACAATATTGGAAAAGCTGGTAAGAGCGACCACTAAGCTTCTCAAAATCCGACATCAGTTGTTCGACCACCGAGGCGGTCCTGTTGTAGTAAGGGTTTGATGCCTCCCGCGCCTGAAAAAAAATGTCAGGATTCTGTGAACTTCCCCTGATAAAAGGTCTTTCAGGACTCAAAGAGCGATATCGATGCTCCCGTACCAGAGTATCATCTATCATCTCCCCAATCTGCTCTTCACTTAGTATGGCTATTTTTGAGATCTCATGAGAGGTACGAAATCCATCAAAAAAATGCAGAAATGGTACCCTGGACCTAAGAGTTGAGGCCTGAGAGATAAGCGCAAAATCATGTGCTTCCTGCACCGAAGATGAGCACAGAAAAGCAAAACCGGTGCTGCGGGCAGCCATCACATCACTATGATCACAAAAGATGGAAAGTGCATGTGTAGCTACTGTTCTGGCCGCCACATGAATCACCATCGGATTGAGCTCACCAGCAATCTTAAACATATTGGGAATCATTAAAAGCAAACCCTGAGAGGCAGTAAAAGTGGTGGTAAGCGATCCCCGCTGCAAAGAGCCATGAACTGCAGCTATCGCCCCTGCCTCGCTCTGCATTTCCACTATGTGAGGAACTGTCCCCCAGATATTCTTCTTTCCTGAAGCTGCCCACAAATCCGCCATTTCACCCATTGGAGATGCTGGAGTGATAGGATAAATCGCCACCGTTTCATTGGTACTATATGCCACACTGGCTGCAGCCTCATTACCATCTACTGTTTTCATTTTCTCATTCAAAATGGCCCCTTTCACCCAAAAAGAAGCTCTCTTCTCCAGAAAAAAAGCAAAACAGCGGCCAGCCCCCCCATTCCTGTTGTTACAAACCGACACAATGCAGTTGCAAACTACGGTATTGAGATTCTGAACTTTGGTGTTGAGGTTCCTAACTTCGACATCGGGGTTCTAAACTGCGTTATCGGCGTTCCTAACTGCGTTATCGGCGTTCCTAACTCCGTTATCGGCGTTCCTAACTGCGTTATCGGCGTTCCTAACTCCGTTATCGGCGTTCC
>CAYYNL010000144.1:0-11760 GCA_964472925.1 uncultured Fibrobacter sp.
TTCTGGCTTTCAGGAAACCACTATCTAAGCCAGTGGAGCCAAATGCCTCGTAAAGACACTATCGTGCCTTCTTGCTTTCGAGGCTTTGCCGCTCAATCAAGTACTACCGACTGTACTTGACTGCTTTTAGGCTTTTGTATCCTTTTAAAAAGGATTCCAACGGATCTGATGTTACAGTATAGTAAATTCTCCTCCCTCATAGATTTTCTTTCTGCTTCCATCTTTCAGTACTGCGGTGACTGTACGATCGGTGGTGGCTATGATATCGGTATGCTCCGGAGAATCGTTATAGCCCAGGTCGATGAACTGCTGTTCGGTCATGGTGCGAGGGTCATCGCTGCAGGCGTCATGATAAGCTTTTCCAACCGCCAGGTGAACGTTGCCGAACTGGCCTCCGAAATTTTCATCATAAAGGGTATTAGCCATGAAACGGTTGATTCTGGAGAATCTTTTGTCGGTAAGGGAGAACTCCCCGATTTTATCGGCATTTTTTTGAGAGATCATCTCCTGCAGAAGTTTCTCATTTTTCTCGGCGGTTGCCTTAATGATTCTGCCCTTTTCTATCTGAAGCGCTATATTTTCTATTATGTTGCCATAACGATAAAGGGGCTGGTCAAAAAAGATAGTACCTTCCACCTGGCGCCAGTCCGGAGAGGTGAAGATCTCGAAACTGGGAATGTTTCTTCCGCTTCCACCCAGCCATTTACGTTTTTGGCCCAAACCGACCCACAAGTCTGTGCCTTTAGCACTGACATGAACTTTTTCTATGGGCATCTCATTAAGGATACTTTGGATAGAGTAGATTTGGTCGAATACCTTTTTCCATCTGCCGATAGGATCTTTATCATCAAGAAAACAGGCTAAACTTATCTGTTGCCAGTATTGCTCAAGGCTCATACCTGCTTCTTTGGCTGCTCCTTCGGTTCCATACAGACACAGTGTCCAGGTGAAATTTCCTGCATCCTCTTTGGCATCAAGCCAGTCCCGGAATTTTCTGGTACTGTGAGTGGAAAGGATGACTTTACGGGGGTCGGCATTTGCCAGAAACAGAGGATCGTTTTCTGCAAGAATTCTTACATAATGATCTATAGTATCGGCCAGACCGCGGTAATATTTTTCAGGAAAGAAGCTTAGCTGTTCTTCATTTGCTTCCTGAAGATGCAGCAGTTTGAAATCGTCATCCTGAATCTGTAACAGGGGATGTGCTCCTGCCCTGAGTATGGCTTTATAGACCTCTGAGGCCAGTGCAATACCAGGGGTCTGGGTAACCAGATAAACTACATCACCTTTTTTTATGCCTTTACCATCATTGAGGGCAAAATTTATAAGCACAGAGGCGTACTTTTCAAGAATTTCAGTTGAGGGCAGTTCCATAAAAATTCTCCTGTTTATTTATTTCATTAAACTGAATGGATAAAAAGATCCACCAGCAGGTTTTCTTCCTTTTGCCTAAATCGGAAAATTTGCCACCCTGGAATTTTTCCGTACCATATCACTTGGCAATATGTTTATCGATACTTCCGGGCCGATAACCTTAAGGGCTCTGTGTGATTCGCGCCAAAAAATCGTCTCCGAATCAGGAATTAAAAAAATAGCTTTTGAGGCGGTTTTGAGGGTCTACTATTTACCAAAATTCTTTATAATCCCAGGCAAACTGTTCAAAAGAGACAGGTTCCCGCTTGAGGATTTCCTTAAGATCTGGATGGATCTGTTCACACCATCCCTGACGGGCAATTTCAAAGAGGCCATTGATCAGATTAGCTCTCTGTGGAGAAAGTCCGCACCATATAAGCTCCTTATAGGCTTCGTTGTGGGAAACAGGTATATAGCTTATGGTTCTTGCGGTAACCTTGGAAAGAGTGTGGGCGATATCGATGAGATCAGGAGACTCGTTTCCGGTTAACAGATAGATATGATTTTTGTGGGAAGAATGCATAAGTATAGTTGCCACCGCACAAGCTACATCTCTGCTGTCCACAAAGCTGATGTTTGCCGAAGCTGCGGCAAGTCTGATCTGATTGCTTTTTTTGATTGATGGAGAAAGATACAAGAGGTTTTGCATAAAAAGATTGGGCCTGAGGATAGTATAATCGATACCACAGTTCTGAACGCATTTTTCGACAATGGATAAAGGTGTGGTACTGTCCTGCTGGATTCCGGCTGCACTCAGTGAGACCAGATGAGAGACACCGTTATTTTTGGCCGCATCGATTACTGGGATGATAAGTTCATCTATCTGTGGATATCCAATCGGGGTTGCCAGGAAAAATTTTTCGATTCCCTCAAATGCAGTTTTGAAAGTCTCAGTTTTCTCATAATCGAGAATTACTACCGGACAATTGCCTACATCCATGCCCTCGACTTTTGCCAGATTGCGTACTCCGATACGGATACAGGCACCGTATTCCATTAACTTTTTAATCAGTTCTTTACCAAATGTACCACTGGCACCTGCTACTAGTATGTTTTCTGCCATAAATTCCTTTGAGCTGATTAAGGGCTGTTATGAACATCCGCTTTTTCTATTAATCAGCAAAGAAAAGACCGGCTTATCAAATGATCTTCAGTGGCACAAATTTTGATATCTTTTTGCAAATTACTTTTTTTACAAAAAATTGTGTTATCGCTCACTTTTCAGAAAAAGAAATTTTCTTACTTATTTAAAATTAATTAGGGCTTTAGATGCCCTCTAATTATCTTAACCATTCAAAGGAGGTAGATGCATGTCGATTGCTAAAAGGATTTTAATGATTCTTGCAGTAACCACCTTAGTTATTCAGCTTCCAGGGTGCGGCCAGCAGCGTCCTTCAGGGGGAACAACTCAACAACCTGGAAGTACCGGCTCTAAGCAGCAAAAAGGAAATGGCAAATCGGACACTGCACAAAATAAAACTACTAAACCGCAGGACACCGTATCAGATACTTCACGATAGATAAATACCTCCCGTAATTTTAATTACGGGAGGTCTGCAGGAAATTTTTCATGACCGAGCTAACTGAATTAGTCCATCAGAGAGATCTCAACTCAATCCGCAATTGGTTAATCACTACAGGAACACTGGAAATCGCAGAATCGATCAGCCGCCTGGAAGCTGAACAAAGGGCAATAGTCTTCAGGCTTCTTCCAAAAGAGCGATCCATAGATGTTTTTGAAATGCTGGATCCTTCCCTTCAACAGGGTATCATAAAAACCATGCGGGAAGGGAGGATAAGGGAGATTCTGGAGGAGATGGAACCAGACGACCGTGCAAGGCTTCTGGATGAACTTCCATCCACACTGGCAAAATGGCTTCTGGAAGGGCTCTCTTTAAAAGAAAGACGACTGACCTCCATTCTTCTGGGCTATCCGGAGCACTCGGTTGGTCGTATCATGAGTCCGGAATTTGTGGCTCTGAAAATCGGTATGACTGCCAAGGAAGCGCTTGCAAAGGTAAGGGAATCTGGCAGAGGTGTCGAAGCAATCTATCTGCTTCCTGTGGTCGATGAGCAGGAGAAACTGGTAGATATGATAGAGTTGGGTGATCTGGTACTGGCAGACCCTGCAGCTAAACTGGAAGTATTGGTTACGGAGGAACCTTATTCAGTCAAAGCGACTCAAAATCAGGAGACTGCCTCACGACTTCTTTTGGAAGCGGGCCTGATGGCGCTTCCGGTGGTCAATGATCAGAATCATCTGGTAGGGATACTGACCTTTGATGATGCTATGGAGGTGTTGAGGGAAAGTGACACTGAAGACATTCTGCGCGCCGGTGCATCCGAACCCCTGGGGGCACCATATTTCAGTGCTTCTTTGTTTACTCTTACTAAAACCCGTGCTATATGGCTTTTGATTTTGGCTCTGGCAGCCACTCTCACCGTAAATGTACTCAATTTCTTTAAGGATGCTCTTCAAACAACAATTACACTTTCGCTTTTTATTCCACTATTGATTGGTATCGGAGGAAATATCGGTTCTCAATCTGCAACCATCATTATCAGGGCGATGGCTTTGGGGGAGGTGCGTTTTTCTGATATCTTTGCAGTGATATTGCGTGAAATAAGGGTGGGCTTTTTTCTGGGGACAACCCTGGGGACAATTGCCATGCTTGTGGTGGGGCCGTTTTTTGGATGGAAAATAGCATTAATCCTGGGAAGTTCCCTTCTTTCTATAGCAGTATTGGCGGCATTTACCGGATCACTGCTTCCGATGCTGGCTAAGCGTGTAGGAATCGATCCGGCGGTAGTGAGTGCACCTATTATATCCACTCTGGTGGATGCTTCGGGATTGATTATCTACTTCTGCTTTGCCAGATTAATATTAGCCTGAAAAAAACACAAAATAAATCATCTCTTTCTGATATGTCTTCCAGCTACCACTATACCTGCGATACCGGAAAAAAACAGCAACAATTTGGATGAATCTCTGAATCCCTTCATGTCCTCTTCCCTTAAGATTTTGTGCTCTTCAGTATAAGTCAGGCGTCTGTGGACTTTTGGGGTATCAGTAAAAAGACAGGATAGCTTTTGATCTTCATTGATCGAAACATAAATAAAATCATCTGACCAGGGATTAGCTGTAATTTCTCCGGCATAAAAAAGAAACAGAACTGCCAGCAATACCAGATTCATGGGATACCTCCTTAATTGGGTTTTCATACAAGATCTGTATGAAAAGGATGAAAACAGGGATTGTTAACAGAATAAGGGTGAAGGCCTCTCACATTGATGATTAAGAGCAATATTGCAGCCAGATTTTTTTGGGGTAGGTCACTGGGGACGGAGGAAACATTCTACCTTTAGGTACTATCCTTTTACGATCTTTAAAAAGCCCCTCTTTTTTATGAAGTCGTATGCCAGGTTCATTTCTGGCTTTCAGGAAACCACTGACTAAGCCAGTGGAGCCAGATGTCTGGTAAAGACCACTATCGTGTCTTTTTTCTTTCGCGGCTTTGCCGCTTAATCAAGTACTACCATCAGCCATAAATTAGGTAAGGGTTCTATTTTCCCGAAAAGATTAAAGATTAAAAGGTTCCTCCGTCCCTGCAGAAATACGCCAGTTTAAAAAGCAAAATCGCTCATTTTCGTCAAAACAAAATTTCTCCTAATCCCGATATTTAACAGAATTGCGATCTCTAAACACAAAATCCCTTTCCAGTTCAGTCTGTCCTGACTTGATAAAGAATTGCTTTTTCATAAATTTGGAGGCACCAGACGCTCGCATTCTGACGTTAATCTGTTGGGGGCTAGCTGAAACTAATAAAGGGCGCATGCCTTACCAGAAGATTTTTCCTTTTTTCTATTTTTTCCAGAGCTTATAAAAGAACTGTTGCTCTGAAGGAGCTAGGAAATTATGTTGGGCGAGTTCTCTATTTACAAAACTGACTAAAACCTGAAACTTAAAGAAAAAGACACAGCAGAAAGAACAAGGGATGTTATTCCCAGATAGCCAAAATTTTTAGCTCTCCGATAAGACTCTTCAAGTAATGGTGAATTTTTTGACGGTTGGTCTCTCTGCAGATCATGGTAATTGTCAAAATAATAGCGCTCGGAAAAAAAACATACTGCTGATGTCAATAAAAGTGCAGCCCCGGGAATTATCATTCTGGATTGATAAAACGGTCTTTTGCGTAATTGTAAATAACAGGTGTGCACTCCGGGTTCACTTATCTCGATAGTATGATTAATCGGTTCGTATCCCTTGTGTTTTCCTTCGATGGTAAATATCCCCACAGGTACAATCCATTCCAGTGGAGTCACTCCCTCCAGTCCCGTGCCAGACCTGATCCTTACACCCTGGGGAGAGGAGTGCACCCGAAGATGACAGACGTAGTGAGTTCGCAGATTTTCGATGATTTTACGACACAATACGGTTTTCACTGTGCTCAGCTCAGATGAAACAAAAGACAGTGAGATAAACGGGCTGCTCTGGGAGCGTTGTATTCCCTCGGAGATGTTGACTTTTACCAGATCGGTCTGGATCGTGTATTGGGTATCTGCAGCAATTGGTTTTAGTTTCAGGGAAAATAGAAGTATCAGGTGGTTTTGGTTTTCTTCCTCAGGACTGAGAGCGGCATTGAGTTCGGAAAGCCGATACCCAATATCTGACAAAGGGCTTCTTAATTGTTCTGAAAGTTCTTGTGGAAAAGAGGATGGAAAAAGATTAGTTAAAGAGCTGTCAAAGTCAAAGAAAATAAGCTCTTTGCCCCCGGCGTATATCATTGGAGAGTAGGCCAGGCAAAAGAGAAAAAAAAGTGAAAAGCAAAATAAAGGTCTTAGGAGGAACATTTTTCAAATATAATCTCTGCGTTTGGGCTCTAATCCTCTATTGCCGCCGGGATCTCCCATTAAAAGGATGAACTATATTGAGGTTTTTTTTCATTTCTGCTTAAAGTTCCAATTGGGGATTTAAGAGGTTTATGGAAAAATATCAAAGTAAAAAGAGATCGGGCATTAGATATTTTCTTTATGTGATTTCTTTCAGAGGAGTATTATGAAATTAGTGGGACCACATGTATCGATATCCGGGGGAGTGCAAAATGCCCCTCTGAATGCTGCTTCATTGGGAGCGACTGCATTTGGAATGTTTACCAAAAATCAGCGCAGATGGGATGCTGCGCCATTTGATCAGAAAACAATCGATTCCTTTAAGAAAAATCTGACAGATAATGGTTTCAGGCCCTCGGATGTACTGGTTCATGACAGTTACCTTATTAATATCGGGCATCCCCAAAAAGAATCCCGCGAAAAATCGTACATCGCTTTTGTGGATGAGTTGCAACGATGCTTTCAGCTTGGGCTACCCTTTCTTAACATTCATCCTGGCAGTCATCTTCAGTTGTGTTCCGAATCAGAGTGTCTGTCAATTATAGCTCAATCAATAAACAGGGCTTTTGAAGAAACCGAAAAGGTAACCGTTGTGTTAGAGAATACAGCCGGCCAGGGATCAAATGTCGGATACCGTTTTGAACAGTTGGCAGAGATTATTGATCAGGTGAATAACAAAAATAGAATAGGTGTATGTCTTGACACCTGCCATCTTTTCTCTTCAGGTTATGATATCACAACCAAAGAAGCCTACGAGAGTACCATGAGTGAGTTTGATTCGAAAATAGGTTTTCAGTTTCTCAGAGGTCTGCATCTCAATGATTCGAAGGTTCCTAAAGGAAGTAAGGTAGACCGCCACCACTCTATAGGTAAAGGTATTCTGGGAATGGAGACATTTAGATTTATCATGAATGATAAGCGTTTTGATCGGATTCCGATGGTTCTGGAGACAATCGATGAGTCACTGTGGGCGTCCGAAATTCAATTGCTGAAATCGCTGTGATGGAATTCCTATCTCTGATATTCGAATTTCGTTATTCGATATTCCCAGTCCCTAAAATGTTTGAACATGTTCTTCCCTGAAAAAGACAGCAATATTTCCGCCTGTTTATTTCTGGCTTTCAGGAGATCACTGGCTAAGCCAGTGGAGCCGGATGTCTCATAAAGGCACTATCGTGGCTTATTGCTTTCGGGGCTTTGCCGCTCATTCAAATACTTTGTGGCGGTAATATTTGACACTTCAACTTGAGAGTAATCCAATATGTCTCAGGGTGCCAATTTATCGACTTGAATGTAAACAATAAAATTGCATGATATCAATACATTGGCTTGAGAGTAAGCAAATAAGCTGTATGATATCAATACATTATCTTGAGAGTAAGCAAATAAGCTGCATAGCACCAATACATTGGCTCGAGGGGAAGCAAATAAGCTGAATGGTATCTATACATTGATTTGAAGGTAAGCTGGAAAGTTGCGCAGTATCTTTATAGGGGTTTAAGAGTAAGAAAATAAGCTGCATGATAAATAATTTTCAACTTAAGAATAAGCTGGAAAGTTGCATGATTTCGATTAATTGTCTCAATGGTTACCAAACAGGAATCGGTCTCTTCTTCAGGGGCCTAAATACATACCTGATACTTGGTTAGCCCTGTATTTATCTGTTAGATAGAATGCTAACATTTTACGGTCTGGTCATCTATTTGCATTTTTGACACCATACAAAAAGTCAGCTTACTCTCGATCATCCAAATACTTATCTGATTTTTGCTAGCTTACATTTTATTTGCCTGATAGTTATCAAACATATTGATAGCTTGCTCTTTGGCGGAAATGTGGTTATCATACACTTTTTCTGCTAATTTACAAAAGGGAAAAGGGCTGAAATCAGGTACAATATCTCTTAATTTTTTGAATCTCGCTTCCTCATATTAATTCCTTCCATAAGGAAGTAGGTCATTTCCAGGGTGGTCCGGCAAACACTCTAATTCTTCAAACACTAGATCTTTGGGCCCTTAAAACTGATTTAGGCAGCTAGGGGGGTGGATGCAGCTCACGGACCGTATTGAATTTGATAAGACTTGAAAGTGATGAAGGCATTATCGACAGGGTGATAAAGTTGAAACACCTTTAATGACGTAGAAAGCAATCCCTATTATTATCGGGACGCGAATGCGGGGCATCCAGCTGCGGAACTTAGGTTAAAGAGATGGCAGAAACTATTTTTTTTGAAAAAAAGATATTTCCAACAACCTCCCGAACACCCCATCAACATACCAGGAAGAAAAATATGCCACTTCATTGGATTGCTCTGAATGCAGTCAGGGGTTTAGGTCCGGTAAAGATAAAACAGCTTCTGGATAAATATGGAGAACCGGAAGCCGTTTTTAAGCAGTCAGCATCGGAACTGGTGAAGCAGGGAATAGTCTCCGAGTCGGTTGCTTCACAGCTTGGTGATCCTTCACTTTTGCGGTTCGCACAAGAGCAGCTAAGTTGGGCAGAGAGGCTAAAAGTATCGGTTATAACCTGTAATGACAGTGTTTATCCATCCTGTTTGAAGGAGATATTTGCACCTCCACCAATAATCTATGTAAAGGGGAGGATAGAGATTTTCCAGAGATGTGCGATAGCAGTCGTGGGTACCAGGGTTCCCACTGCTTATGGGAAAAAAGTAACCGATTCTATTTGTGCAGAACTGGTGGAACGAAGACTGGTGATAGTGAGCGGATTGGCCAGGGGAATTGACACTTCTGCTCATCAGAGCTGTATTAATCACAAGGGGATGACGGTGGCGGTTCTGGGATGTGGACTGGACCGGTGCTATCCGCCAGAAAACAGGGAGCTGTCAGAGAAAATAGTGGAGAATGGAGTTCTATTATCGGAATTTCCTTTAGGAACTCCGCCGGAAGCATACAATTTCCCCAGACGTAACCGAATTATCAGCGGTATGTCTTGTGCGGTGTTGGTCGTGGAAGCAGGGATAAAGAGCGGAAGTCTTATTACCGCTCATTACGCGCTTCAACAGGGAAGAGAGGTGTTTGCGGTTCCCGGCCCGATAAACTCCCCGGTAAGTGTGGGCACCTTCAACCTGATTAAGAATGGGGCTGTTCCTGCCCGTAGCGGTCATGAGATAGCAGAAAGTCTGAAGGTTACCACATTGTCGATTGAAAACCAGACTGGTTGCCCTTCTGCGGGTTTTTCGACAGAGCTCTTGCAGGATTCAGAAAAGGATGTTTTTGAACAACTAAGTACCATACCGGTACGTATTGATGATATTTCAAGCAGGACAGGTATTCCGGTTGCTGCGTTGTATCCCTTGCTGTTGAATCTGGAACTCAAGGGTTTTATAAGGCAATTGAGTGGACAGTTATATGTAACAGGTGTTTAAATGAGTAAAAGAAAACTGATAATTTCATTGCTGACAATTGCATTTTTATCTTTTGTTTTGTTTTCATTATTTGGTAATCAGGGCTGGATTGCCTTGAATAAAGGTCGACAGCAGCTCAAGGAACTTAAATCTGAAGTGAGCCAATCGGAACAGATGATAGATTCTCTGAAAAAAGAGATCGAAAGATTAAAAAATGATACTTCATATCTGGAAAAAATTGCTCGCGAGAAACTGGGTATGGCCAGAAGGGATGAAAAGGTATACAAATTCGTTGAGGAGAACGAATGATATTTTTGAAGCGTTTTGTTAAGCTGGTCCACAGCAACATTATTGCCGGAATAATTTTTCCAGTTCCAGAATTCATAAATAAGAGGAAATGGGCAGGTCTTTTCAAGCAGAATACTATTAGCTGAAGGCGAGTGCATGGGTATACAGAAAACCATGGCATTCGTTCTGTCAATGCTTCCCTACCGTGAATCAAGTGCAATAGTAACTTTATATACCAATGAATATGGCCGGGTAAACGGTATCGCCAAAGGGGTGAGAAAACGTTCGAAAAACGCTCTTCCCCTGGAGCGGGGATTTCTTGTGGATCTGGTTCTTTATATTAAACAAGGGCGGGACCTGCATACCCTTGCAGACATCAATATTTACGATTATTACCCTGGGATCCGGGGGGATCTTTATAAAACCGCTATTCGTGATGCAGCATTTGAACTTATTCTGAAATCGGTTATGGTAAGTGAATCGCATCCTGAACTTTTTTCACTTTTGCAGCAGTTTCTTAACTCGCTTCAATCAAGCGATATCCCGGAGAATTTTGCACTTTTGTGGAGATTTTATCTGAAGACAGCAGAGCTTCTTGGGTTTGCCCTACGTTTTGATTGCTGCAGGTGTTGTGGCCGGGAAATTTTGGGGCATGAAGGAGGTTTTTTGGTAGTGGAAAACGGAGGGTTGTACTGCAGCAGGTGCGGAGAAAACCGATCGTTAGCGGAAACTTACATTAATGGAGATGTATTGCAGAAACTTAAGGGATCAACATTACCCTTGAAGTTGTCTTCTGAGGAACTGATACGATTGACCAGACTTGCGGTTTCTTACTGCCGTTATCATCTGGACATTCGCCAGGGATTTAAAACCATTGGATTTATCGAAGAGATTATAGGGTAGGGAAACAGGGTGGTAATTCCTTTAGTCGGAGGAACTTTATAAACATAATTTTTCACAAGGATCTTTGGTGCAGAAACCGTAAAACCCTCATTTTTACTATAAAAAAGGTAATTTTTGATAGGAGTTTCGTTTTATTTAGGGAATTTATGGAATTTATTTTTTTCCTCTGTCCCTAAATGCGGGGACAGAGGAAAAATATTTAAAAACAGCTTTATCCTTCCTATTTCATCCATTTCTAAAATCCAATTATGGCCCAGATTTTGATACCTTTTCTCTCTAAACCTTTCCATCCTTCACCAATAAAACAAAACGAGGTAAAAAAATGGCCAGAAAACCCAGGCTCTGTGTTTCAGATGTCATTCACCATGTCACTGTCAAAGTCATAGATTCCCGGGTCCTTTTCTGTGATTCCACTGATAAAGATAAATTTATCGAACTTCTTAACAAATACCTGATCGATACCGGATTTAACCTTTTGGGAATAGCATTCTACCCCCAACATTATGAAATGGCTCTGCGCTTAAATGATCGTCCAATGAAAGATCTCTTTCAGAGATTTCACAGCGATTATGCACGTTATTACAATAAAAAACATGGCTTTGAAGGCTATCTTTTTCAGGGAAGGCCCAAATCTATACCAGTTGAGGATGGCCCCTATGCTCAACTGCTTATTGCTTATCTCCACACCGGGCCTCTCAGAGCAGGATTATGCAAAAATATCGATGAACTGGATAATTTCAAAGATTGTACTCATTGTGCTGTAATGGGAAACAGTGTTTTTCCGAATCTGAAAGTCGATCAGATTCTTAAACTTTACTCCAGCAATGGCGCTATGGACACTAAAACCTTCTACCGCAAGACCATAAAGCTGATGATGGAAAAATGCGGCTCATTCCAGG
>CAYYNL010000145.1:0-11567 GCA_964472925.1 uncultured Fibrobacter sp.
CCCGCCGAAAAAGTGTCGGCACTGTTAGCCTTACGTTTCAATCCACGCGCCCGCGAAGGGCGCGACTTTATCCAATCTAACATCTATATTCTTCTGTTTCTCTGTTTCAATCCACGCGCCCGCGAAGGGCGCGACCGTTATGTTATAACTTGTTACATCTCAAACAGATAAAAGATGTGTTCCGCGAACAATAACATCAAGCGAACTCTCCATTCTTATGAAAACCATACTACAAGACGCATCTCCTTTCTTTTTAAGCAATTAATGAAATCGCGAACTATATTCATATAAAACATTAACTTCATATTCGCGGACAAGAACTTAAATGATCAATGAATCTTTTTCCAAATCTATTACCTCCTTGGCGCCGATATGTTCCACCCTCCTTCTCCAATTTCCTCCTAAGAAGTAGAAACGCAGGCTATCTTTTTCTTTATTAATTACTTCGATTAATTTGTTTTTTAACAATACCCATTGCGCCGGATCAACGATACATTCGAACACAGAGAATTGCACGCGTTGTCCATAATTCTTGCATATCTTAGCCACACGCCTTAAGCGGCGCTGACCGCCGTCATCCGATGTCTGCACGTCATAACTTACCAATACCATCATAGGAATATCTCCTATTTCCAGATAAAAACCGGATATCCGTCTAAATCTCCGCGTAAATAACGCGCTAACAACAATGCCTGAATATAAAACAGCAGACCGACTTGAACCGTCTCTTTTAAATACGGATGTTCGATCTCTTCCTGTTTGCGCTTTTGATAAGCTATCAAAACTTCTTTCCTTGTCGCATCCTCCATCATTACTGCGCCGGATTCGGATTTTATGAATCCTTTCCCGTTTACCTGTTCACGGTTGATTAACGAAAGCACTAATCTATCCGCCAAGAATGGCCTGAACTCTTCCATAATATCCAAAGCCAAACTATGCCTTCCCGGCCTGTCCCTATGCAAAAATCCGACACAAGAATCAAGACCGACTGATTCCAATGCCGCACGGACATCGTGCGTTAAAAGAGTATAAACAAAAGAAAGCAGACAATTTACATTATCCAACGGCGGCCGGCGGTTCCTTCCGTAGAATCGGAAATCTTCTTTTTGAGAAACGATTAAATCGTTAAAAACTCCAAAGTAATACGTAGCAGTTTCTCCTTCTATACCGCGAAGCACATCCAAATCATCACTTTTCTGTAAAGCTTCAAGCGACAAACTTATTTTACGCACTGCCGAAGGCATATTACTACCTGACAATTTATCACTATGATCTCTCAATGCCCGTTGAAGCACGGCTTTAGAATTTGCCAATTTACCAATAAGGATATTTCTTGTTATTTTTACGCAAGCCATAGAATCATCTGCCCGGCGGTACTGTTCACGCCTAAGCAAAACATTACCCGATATTCTACCTTGAATACTTGCAAGAAAATTGCCGTACTCTGTGACAAAACTGACCGCCACATTATTTTCCGCGCAAAACCCCATCAAGAAAGGACTGATGGAGACCCTGCCGAAACAGACAATGCCGCTGATAGTATGGATCGGCAGTTGCAATCGTGTCTCCTTCTCCACAGATACAACTATAGTCTCTCCTTCCTTGGAAAGATATGAATCCTGTGTGGTGACAAACAATGTGTTCAAATACTTCTTCACTTATTCTCCAATGCTTCAGCGATATATTCACTAACCGACCTGCTGTTCTGCATAGCCATAGGCATACACTGTCCAATAAGCGAACACATATCGCATTTAGGCGAATAAACCGCCGGAGGCGTCTTACCGTAACAAATAAACTCGTGTAAATCTACCGACAATCTCCCGGTCTCTAAGCGCAATTCCTCACTAAATCGCACATCTAATCTGTGTTTCGTCTTGCCATAGAACAATGCCCCCTCTGGGATAACTGTCTTTAACATCTCCTCCAGACACATAGCTTGCGCGCACAACTGTACCATATCGCTACTATCCGGTTTCGGCTTACCCCGTTTATATTCTACAGGGAACACAATCCATTTGCCTCTAATCTCTGTTCTATGGAATTCCACCACATCCGCATTACCGGATAAGCCGAGTTCTAACGAACGCAACGGGATTCCCCGCTCTATCCTTACATTTTTACGGTTTTCAACCCCTTCCTTATGCACATCTTCGTGCATAATCCTGCCCTCTGCGGTCAACCGGTTTTCCTCCCATATCTGCTCGATATGGATCAACGCACACTGCCGCCGGCAAAACACAAAATGCTGCAATGCTGAAAGCTGTAACAGGTCGTCTTCGGAATACATAAACACTACTATCTTATTTTCTTTCCATCCTCATTTTCTTTCAAATAATTATGTCCCGATACTATCGGCCGCTTCAAACGCCTTTCCAACGCTTTTCTGGCGTTTCCAGCGATGCGCCCTCCGGCATTAGCATCCGATTTCAACTTATTTACTCCTCGAGAATCTTCATTACGATGGATCTCGATAGTAGAACGTTCACCCAGCATTGTAAATATCAACTCGAAATCATCCATGTGATCGCGTAAATTCTGACGCTTAAGCCCTTTTATTTCTTTGTATTCGGAGGGCGTGACACCAAACGTAGCTTTTGATATCTCCGCGGTCAGTATCTCATAATCCTTATCTTCCTGCGCGCCTCTTTTCTGCCATTCATCGGTCAGTTCCTCCCGTATGGCAATTCCTCTCATTCGCTTCTCTATCCAATCATCACTGTATCCTTTAAGCTTATACAGCATTCGCGTCCGTTTTGTAGCTAATTCAGGATTTTCAATCTCCTGAATCCGCTCATATCCAACCCTGGCCAGCCAACGTTTGAACGGTTCGGCCTTAGGAGAAGGGATCGTCTGGACAATACGAAATAACGTTTCCGTATTCGCGCAATCCGTATCGCGCATTTTTCCGTCAGGGGCGGGCATTTTTAACTGTCCGATTTTTTCGGACACTTCGGAATATCCCTCCTTTATCAATTTCTTCTTCAAATCCGACCAATACTTCCGGGGACGCTGCGTATCGGTCAAGACTTGCACGGCATCAATTATCGAGAACCACCATTCATTTTGATATAAAATCTTCCGGACGCTACGTCCTTTAAATACTGCGATTTTAGTTTCTGGAAACATTATCTAACACTCCTTTCAACATTTTTATTTCGGATAAACCACGACTATCAAAACCCTTCTATTTCTTCAAGCCGTAACCCTTCAAGTCTATCTAAAGAATATGTCCCGTCCGGATTTACTGACAAAGTTTTATGTACCCTGGCAGAAGAATATTGCCCTGACTTACAATTATGCTCCCACCAAATGACTTTGGAAACTCTCATACTTCCCTCGGGTCGTGACGATGAAGCATCATTCTCAAAAAGCTTTGGAAGTACCTGTTTAATATTCTCCGCATCTTTATCGCTAAACAACGTCCTTTCAGCCAGTTGCGGATTCATACTCCCGAAGAAAAAATATATTCCTTGATCTACCCGATGCTTCATACCCATGGTATCTGACGCTTTTTTTGCGCCATCTCCTTCACCGCTAACGCTCTTAGTAATTTGTAAACTGGTTACGTCTACCGGTGCAACACTAAACGCTGAATGAATCGACACTGGCCCACGAATTCCAATAGAAACACTGGTATTATCACCTTTATTTTGTTCGCCTTCTTCTTTTTGCTTTTTAACTCTACTACCTGTCTTGGCTTTATAAGCAAATACTTGCCCAAAAGCGCGAACATCAATCCATTTCTTACACGCTTCGGCTCGGAAGGTCTTCTCATTATCCATTGCTTCTTTTAGTTCTCCTTCTGCCCTATTACGCAAGCTCCGATATTCATCAACCCTGTTATCATCTGATTGAACAAAAATAGCTAATCCTTTTTCCATTAGACGATTCCTGATTTTACGTTTAAGGCAAACATCGGATAATTCTCCCATCCCTTCATAGTTTACTCGTGGCCGATTCCCATTTAGTGGATCGCCATTAGGATTAGCCCCTTTTACGCTAAAGATAACCGCAAAATCAATTTTATTTTTCAGTGTTTCCATAACAAATCCTCCTTTTATTCGATTTCTATAGTCACTGATTCTTTCTCACTATCATTATCTTCGTTCTTAGATTTAAGAGCTTCCCTCTGACAATGATATCCCAATAAAAATTCGCCACTTAACCGTTTATCGTTCGTATAATCGTCGTATTCAAACATTGCCACAACTTGAGTAATCATACTCTGCCTTTTCAGTGACTGCACGCCTAACCTAGCTTTATACGGTGCAAGTGAAAGCTCAATTATTTTCCACGTGCTATACGGATGCTCTGAAAAACGTTGTATTAACCTGGCCGCATTTGTCTGCCGATCTTCTCCTGCCTTACTTAAAGCCCAACGTTCTAAACTATCTGCTAATGCTAACAAACGTCCATACAGATAATCTCGCGTTTTTCTGCCCTCTTCTAATGCCATATCATAACCCTCCTTCTCGTTTAATTTTCGATAAAGCGCACAGGCAATACTAAACACTTTATTCCACTCCCAATTTTCTAATCCCACGCTGTGACTTGCGCGTCTGACTATCGACTCTACGATATCGCGTGGAATCTGACGTCCATCAATAATACAAGGCAAAATACGTTCTATTGTAGCTTTTTTTAGCTTATCATCCATCTTAACTCCATATGCCGCTTCAGCAATATCTTTCGGAGAAGGCGCTCCTACAAAACGTAAATGCTTTCTTTTGACTTTCTTTTCTTGCGCCTCTTCTATGAAACGATAATCGTGCATCCAAGCGCAAGAATTATGCCAGCGGTCTAAACATTTAAGAAAATCGGAGCCTGTCAATTCCCGATAATATGTTATCGCCATGCGGCCGGGAGTCGCAGAATCAAGCCCCATAACAACAATTCCTGTTGTCTCTCCTAAATGAGTCTTGTAGCCAGCTATTTTATTCCTCAGTTTTAACGCTAGTTCTTGAGCGGTAGATATACTCGCAGTATTATCACTAACTAAGTTTTCCTCTCCTAAAATAGTAAAAGCATCATCAACAGGTTTTGGGATCTGTTCGCCTGAAACCGCCCATGCGACAATTACTTGATCGCCACTTCGATAACCTTGTCGACTAATAAGCCATCGCAATGCACTATGCGCCATTTGCGTTACACCATAAGAAACAACACAAGCTTGATTTGCTTCTGTGAATCTCCCTCGAAAAGTAAAACCAGATATATCGTTGGAAGAAATGAGTTTTGCTTTATCACCATCGTTACGTATTTTAGCCGGGTGTTGATCAGCAAATATTTCTTCTTTTCCGGTAATACAACAAAAAGCTTTGTCTTTCTTTGTGCTTAAGTAATATTTAATCCAACAGTCCCAAAGCGTAGCATCTTCCCAGGCCTTTGAACACGCCTTACCGGGTATTTCTACTTCCCATCGAATAAAGGCTTCAGACTGATCGTTCAACAATTGAAAAATCTCCGGGAGATCTTCGCTTTTTGTCCCCTTCTCGCTTAATTTACCATAACCATCCGTAACTAAAACGTTATTATTTACTAAATCTTTAATCACCTCCTTCTTACTTATATACTTAAATACCGCCATAGCCTTAGGATGCTTAAAACATTCTTCTTCACACCACTTATTAAGTTCAGATTGATATTTCTTAAAATAAGATGCTTTTTTACCTCCATATTTATGATAATCCGCTGCCACATATTGCAATTTATCGCATAAGGGATGCGCGGCCTCTCCGCTGGTTCGCCCACCTGATGCCTCGGTGCAAGGTATAATAGTACGTGCTTGTCCTTTGGGCACGACTCTGGCACGCTGAAAATTACCTTCTCCGTCAATTACTATTTCAATTTGTGCTTTCTGGGTAGTATGGCAAATCGGCAAAAGCGGCACTTTACTGTCATCTTCGATCTTACCAATCATAGATTGACAATTCTCGTAAGTTTCATAAAGCCTCTGCATCCAGTTCATTATTGTGCCTCCGATTCTATGTAGCCATCCAATAAGCCTTCTTCTTTTAAACCAATCGTTTCAATGTTCTGCGCCTGCATTGGACGAACAAGTTTACGGAGTTTATTATCACAATCTCTTGGATGAACAAATTCAATAATCCCATCGTGCATTTTCGGCCTCCAAAAACGCGACCACAATTCTGGAGTACCCGACTCATCGGGATAATCAAACCCGTGAAACATTAAACCAAAGGCAAACTCACCATATTTATCATAATCACCAATGCCTCCAAAAAACTTACACGGCTCTACATACCCTTGACACTCTCGCGCGCCAAGAAACACATCACGCCGACCACCTTTTTCGATCATGCGGCGCGCAACAAAAAAGTGCTTATTCTCATTTCTGTCTTTTGCTAAATCCTGGCGATGCAGATTCCATTCAAAATGCGCCTGTACTTGGTATTCGACTTCAGCAAGATAGGTATAAATGGCGAGTGAATTACCACCGCTGTACTCAATCGGCTTCGCGCTTCTTGTTTGGGTGCGAATTCGCTTCATAACTCTTACTTTATCAATAATCCATATAATTGTCGGCTTCCAATATACCGAGCTTATGATACCTTTCAATGCTTCGTAGGTTGGGATGTGGTACGAACATTTTTCGCCGCCAATCTTAGTCAGCGGATCAGTAAAAAGGGCATACTTCCCTGATACGGAAAACTCTACTTTATTTTCTTTTTGCATAAAAACCTTCCTTTCTAACCGTTCAATAGCCGCATATAGCTAACAGGTTCTTCACTTATTCCATAATCATCGCTATAATACTGTTCATCTAAATAAAATATTCCTACTCCAACCTGCACTTCATGAATAGCCTGAGATAATTTTCTCCAATCGTTTTCAAAAATGTTTACTGAATAGCGTTGCGCTTCTTTTAAAAGCCAATATTGCTTTTCGACATCATGCACAGCACAAAGAGCATTAAGAATCCTTTGCCCTTCTTTCGCATACGGTACAACAATACCACGAGCTGACGAATCAATAGGTTGAAAAACCCTTGCCGCCGACATAAACGCCTGCCTTAACGGGATAGGAGGAGATTGTTTATTAATGCGCGTATACTCTTTTACGGAAGAGTCATTTACAGAAAGCAGGCTGAAAAGATTGTCGTTACGCCCCACTGCTGAATTACTGCTCACAGGATAATTCATATCATTGGCGCGCTCATAAAAATAATACTGATAATACCGCTCCATGGCTTTTAGACCCAGCACATCACCATCAAAGGAATCCGGGTTTTTTTTATACTCATCAAGAATCCTCTCCGCCTTTTGTCTCCCAATCAACATATCATTAAGGTTGTCGATATTCTCATTTTTCGGATTTATTATGGTCACCCTACCCGGGGTATCCCGCTTTTTGTGGCGATTACACCTGCCAGCGGCTTGGGCAATTGAATCCAGACCAGCCAAAGACCTTATAACCGAACCAAAATCTACATCAACGCCAGCCTCAATAAGCTGTGTACTTACGCAAACAACTGGTTGTCTTTTTGCTAAAAGCTCACTCATTTCTTTAAATTGTGTGATCCGATGCGCCGGACACATATAAGTACTCAAATGGTACACGACCCCATTAATTCCATTCCGACACTGCTGATAAATCTCCCTCGCTGTCTTCTTTGTATTTACGATAATCAAGACGCTACCACTTATTTTTAACTCCCTAACTACCAAGGTTTTAATTTCTTCAGTGCTCCATTCTTCAGGCTTATGCTGGTCATATACCTCAAAACGCTTCAAAGTTCTAAACAATTTCTTTGTATCAGGTACAATCTGTTGTCCATCAGATATCGTCAAAGAACAGCTTTTCCGTTCAACCTTGTCTAAAAGCGGCTGGGTAGCGGTGCAAAGCATAACCGTTGACCCACAGTTATTTACCAAAAACCGCACAGCTATATTAAACATATACACGCATTTAATAGGCAGCGCCTGAATTTCATCAAATATAATAACCGTATTCGCCATTTGATGCAGCCGCCGAACACTCTGTGTTCCTGATCCCCAAAAAGCTTCCAAAACTTGCACCATAGTTGTAAATATTACCGGCGCGTCCCAGTCTTCGGCCAATATCTTTTGACGAGTGTTTTCTTCCTCGGGTGTTAAGTTTGAATGATGTTCCAAAACTACATGCCCTTGATCCCCATCTTTTTCTAGTATCGCTCTAATTTCGTCAGCATTTTGATCAATAATTGATGTATATGGTAAAACATAAATTATGCGATCCATACTATGCCTTTTAGCATGTTGCAGGGAAAAACGTAAGCTGGCGAGCGTCTTACCGCCACCGGTTGGTACTGTTAACAGATGAAGACCTTTATCCTTATCAGCAGAATCAAAGCACTGCGCAGATATCTTAGCACGCAACTTGTCAATATCGCTATCCGCCTTAAAGCTATTCAACTTTTCGTTAAGTCGAGTAATTAAAACATCCCACGAAACATACTTCCCATTTTTTCTAATCTTTTTTATGTTCGGGCATTTAAAATCAGCCGTGCTTAAACGATCTGCATCAATTAGACAACTATACAAGAAACGGGTTAAAAGCCCCCATTTAAACGAAAGGGTTTCTTTTGAGTCATTATTCTTTTCGCACAAAGCTTTAAGCCGTTCGATTAGAACATTACTCATCTCTTCAGAGTTCAGAAGACCATTTAACCGCTCATTCAAAGAACTGGGTAATTTAGCAATAACTTCACCGACATGCGTTTTTGCGTCGCTCTTTACCATTCGTTTCGAGAAAATATCCGTTCCGTCAGGAGCAACGCAATCAATCAATCCCGAGTGATGAGATAGAAGACACTGGGAAAGAATCTCTTTAACAAAAACGGCGCCTTCCCTTTCTATATTAAGCAATTGCGCAAGCAATTGTGCTCCCGCACTTGAATGATCGATCTTTCCTTTCTTCCCTACAAAATCCACATAATCATCGTCGTCTTCATCAATCAAACCCACGGCTGACTTTATATACTGCTGAAACTGATCGCTTGCTTTACCAACATCATGAAGATAGCCTATTAATTCACCTTGCTTTTGTAATCCGATTTTAGCGGCGAATTTTCCGGTCGTCTGGGCAACTTCTTCAAGATGATCCCATAACTCATGAACCGAACCATCTATATCTCTACGATGCGCTATAATTTCATTTTTGCTCATCCTTACCCCACTGCTTCACAACTAAATCCAACAAAAAAACTCCGCCCTATTCTAACGATATCACGTAAAACACATTTATCGTGCCGCACTTCGTTAGAGTAGTACGATTATTCCGTCGGAATTTTAGCATATTCCATATTTCAATATTCTCGCCTGTACATTCACCTCCCGCAGCATTTCTTGAATTTCTTTCCGCTTCCGCAGGGGCAGGGATCGTTCCTGCCGGTTTTTTCCTGTTGTGATGCAAGACTATCATGCACGGGAGACAGAAAGGATGTCGTGAAAGTATGCAATTGAGGTGCCCGTCCGGTTTTTCTTGCCTGTTCCGCTGCCTCGGAAGGGGAAATTCCGCCCAATTCCCAGCGAGGGAATTCATTCCACACAACATTTAGTATCTCGACAAACCGCTCGACGTCAACATTACCGGCTTGAATAAAGTTGTTTACGAGAGCGTCAAAATGACTCTTGCCGGTTATGTCTTTGCGCAATTCTTCATATACATTCACCAGACAAAGAGCTTTCCGGGTAAGATTTCTCAATTCTTTGTTCAAATCCTTATATCCGCGGTTTTGAGTAAACAACATCTCCGCGATACGGCCTTCTTCGGCAAGTTTTAAACCGGAAAGCGAACAGGGACTGCATTGTTTAATACCGCGCCGTGCCACTTCATCAATGATAATGTGAGGATCGGAGACATCCCTCAAGGAAACCAGTCCGCCGTCAATAGTGATACGGGTATCTTCTTGCAGATTGCCCAACAACTCTTCTCGCGTAAATTCTTTCCGGCATGCGCCTTCTGCTTTGATTTCTTCAATAACAGTTCCCAAAGGCGCTGCCCCGAGAAAATAAAGCAGCCCATACGCGTATTTGCTCAGGCGTTTCAAGAATTCCTTTCTATCCCTGCCCAAGATGTCATCGGCTTGTTCCTCTATCTCCTCCACGATTTCATAGTCAAGATATTGTTGCTCTTCTTTCCAGCATTTATATATTCTTGAAAGCGCTTCCTGTATCTCGCAAGCCGCCTCCTTATTCAGGCCCTGTTTATGATAAACCTTCGCCAGATTCTCATAACTACTCCAGTGCCGGTCATCCACTTCTCTCACTAAAAGGAAAAATTCCTTTGCCCGTTCAAGATCGCCGGATTCCAGATAACCTAAACCGCGCTGTTCGAAATATTGCGGATCGGAAAAAATCTCATTTTCCATTTCTTTAAGTTCAATGATGAACAAAGCTTCCAGCAAAGGCAGGTATCCCGGATTAAAAGTCTTATCATCCATCAAAACTAATACCGTCTTGGCTGCTTCGGCTTTTGCAGGTTCTTTTCCAGCATATTTAACGATAACCTTATCCATAATAGCCGACAGTTCTTTTCCTTTTCGGTAATTAAAATATCTGCTCATAACGGGAAGCCCTTCATTTTCCACAACTTCACGGCATTCTTCAAGAGACTTTCCCCTCTGCTTAAAAACAAGCTCCTGGCAGGCAGAATCTTCATAGTCAATACCCAGACGGAATTTCTTCATTTCTTTTAAATCAAGCAAATCAAGAGTTCCCAATAGCCTCCCGGCAAGAAGCTCCTGTTCCTCCCGGCTCATTTTTCCAAGGACTTTATCTTCCATTGACGGCTCCCATGTTCAAAGTCAATATTCATAGTTGTTTTTCCCTTTTTCCTGTTTATTACGCGATTTTTCGCCGCAATGTTTTACTTCTTCGAACTTGAAATTATTCATAAGAAACCATTCTATTGGAATTAATCCTATAGTCCACGGAAATAATTGCGTCGAGATTATAGAATTTAGTGGCGTATTCTTTCCCGTCTTTTGCAGTGTGTTCCAAAATGGAACATACTGAATTCTCTTGTAACTCTCCGGATTTGAATATGTTATATAAATGCTTTGTTATAGCCGGCCGCTGGGTACCAAATAACCGGGATATCTGCATCTGAGTAAGCCAGATAGTTTCTCCGGTAAACTTGACCTCAAGCTGCACCTGCTTATCTTTAGCTTGATAAATTACTATCTCACCTTTGGTGGCAATTTCGTCTTCTTCTTTGTATCTCATCCTGAATCTCCTTTTTCCCATCCCCTGCGCGGGAGCATACACTCATGCGCGCTCTGGATTATTTCGCAGGCGGCTTTCGGCCTATGGCTTATCTCGCCCATAGACAGCTCGATAGGCCATCTGCCCAACAAAAAACCTCCACTCTGTTATGAGCGAAGGTTTGCGTTATTTTTTCCGAGTTTTAACCGCGGGACTAACGATACCACTTCGAGAATCTCTATGTGCCGCACTTTCTTAAAGTAACACGTTTATGCCTTTTGTCAACAGTAAATTAAGAAATCGGGTGGGAATGATACCATAGATCCTTACCCCCTCATTTCCAAAGAGGCAGCAAAG
>CAYYNL010000146.1:0-11441 GCA_964472925.1 uncultured Fibrobacter sp.
GCCATGAAACCAAAGTTGTTCCATTTGAAGTCCAGTAGTTATCTGTACCCCAGGTTCCGTTTCCGGCCTGGTACCCTGAGGTTGTGTTTACATCCCAGTAATAATTTTTAACAGGTTCGAAAAACCAACAGCCTGCATCGATACTACCGCTTCTAGCTACACCTCCTAAATCAATTGTTGGAGCGCCACTAGAAGTTCCGATATTATCAGCGGCAGATCCTTCGCTTAATTTCCAATCTGAAGGATTGTTTCTGGAAGAGCTTACATATTTAGGATCACCTGTAACACATCCAGTACCATAACCGCTGGTACTTTCAGATGTCAATGAATAAGTGGTCTTTGACCGCAGATTATTTCCCCTGAATGTGGTTATATTTCCGCTGAATATGCTGTTTTTTATAGAGAAATTTGTATTCTGGTCTTCATCTTCATCCCAGATACTCTTATTGTTGTCAAAAGTACAGTTGGTGATGGAAAATGTGGGTGTTCCACCCCAATAGTTAAGGTTAAAAATATCTGTACAGGTATTACCTTCGAATAAACAGTTTTCAATGATTACTGTGCCCCCAGAGTAACCGCCAATATAAAAAGCGTATGACCCTGAAAAATCACGTATGATACATTGTTTAAATGAAAAAGTGCGGTTTGCCTCTCCCAGACTGTATCCTAGCGTACCGGTAAGGATTACCCTTTGAAAATGAGCATTTGTTTGGGAAAAAAAGTTCATTAAGTCAAACTTGGTATGACTTATAATAGGGAACTTATCCGGATCGGTTTCTGCACCTTTAAAAACGATGTAACCAATGTTTCGGTTTACATCGGTGGAACATATATATGTATGCTGATTTGATCCGATAAACATTATCGTATCAGGATCAATAGTCCCCGATTGAATAGCAGCCAATACGGCACTGAGAGAATTGTAATCGGCATCGCCATCTGCATCAACAGTAACCACATTTTCCGGATAAACGGTTCCGGAAACTATGAAGTTTACATTTCCCCCCGAAACAGCGATCGAACAATCATAACCCGAAGGAGCTGAACCTATCGATAATGTGTTATTGGTAATCGATCCGCTGCAGGTCATTATTGTATATGTACCTGCGCTAAATCCAGATACACCAGTCACATTGAGGATTCCATCCAGAGTAAGATTCCCTGATACAGCAATCTTGTCTGAACTGCTTCCTAATTGGAAGTTTAAAATGGAAGAGTTGTTTAAGATCAGATTACCAGTGGACAGAGTTGCAGTATTTTCATCGCCTGGCTCTATTATTCCTTCATTAGCAACAGAAATATTTCCGGAAACGGTACCGGTCCCTGAGAGTATGGCGCCAGAAGCAACAGAAACTGCACTTGCAGAAGATATTGAACCGTTGACACAAAGATTTCCTGCGGAGATAGTTGTAGCGCCGGTATAGGAATTTGCTCCTGCCAGGGTAAATTTGGCAGAACCACTCTTTGTCAATTTTATTGCACCACCGATAAGGTAGCTGTAGGTATATGCCACAGAATTATTGACAGTCAGGGTGACTTCTGTACCGCTGCTGTTTGTAATCTGTTTGGTTCCCCCGGTAGTACCTCCATCGGCGATTCCTCCTACGGTCTGATTGAAACCATTCATATCATAAGTTGCATTATTTGCATCAGTTGTACCTATGATTAATATTGTGGAGGTTGGCAGGCAATTAGAGGCACCGTTTTTCAATGTTCCATTATTGACACATGTAGCTGACCAGGTGTTTCCGGTTGAATAAATAGTCCATGTGCCTCCCCCATCTTTTAGAATGTGTATATTAGTAAAAGATATTGTGGATTGCATTGAGTTGTTGATACCACTTCCACCCAGAAATAAAAACACCAGATAACCCCCGCTTCCGCTTATATTTCCCTGAACATTTATTGTTCCGTCACTGATGATTTTATTGTAATAATTCCCGGAGAAATTGATGGTTCCGTTATATGAAGCAGTTCTGCTTGCAGGTACGTATATATGAGAAATAGCTTTGGTAGCGGAGTCCGATTTCATAGTGATAGTTTCATTACTGATAGAAACATTTTCCAATTGAAGTACTGCCGGGGGATTGGCACCGTTTAAAATTGTAGTTCCGGTTGTATTTCCCAGAGCATTGTTATTTTGAACAGCCAGAGTGCCTTTGTTAACCACTGTATTTCCACTATAAGTATTTGCACCTGAAAGGATTAGAGTTCCGTTCCCATACTTTGAAATTCCTGGTGATCCGGAGATTACTGTACTTATTGTAGCTGATTTTCCACTGTCCACGAAAACACCAGATTTATTTACAAAATTTAAGGATGATCCGCCACTGAGAGTATACCCATTTTTTAAAAAGGCAATACTATCAACATTTTGAGTATTATTAATTGTAACAGTCCAGTTACCATCTTCACCGGTGAAGGTAGCTGAGTATCCGGCACCTGGCCATGAAATCAAAGTTGTTCCATTTGAAGTCCAGTAATCATTTATACCCCAGGTTCCGTTACCTGCCTGGAAGCCTCCGCTTGTTGAAATGTCCCAGTAAAGACTGGAGCCAGAGCCACCGCTGCCATATTCATACGCTCCAATATCATAAGGAAATGACCGGCTGGTGCCGTTGATATCTACAGAGGGTGCACCTGTGCTATCAGCTTTACCTATAGCTGCAGAGCTTGACAAAAGAGCAAAATCGGAAGCTTTTTGTGGGGAAGCATTAGTAAATCCTGGATTATTGGTGTAAATGCTGCCAGCCCCCCATCCGGATTGTCCATCGGGCAACAGATTGTAAGTATAAGCGGTCTTAATATCAGTATCACTAACGATATTTGGACAGTTGTTAAAGATACTGTTTTTAATAATTACTATCTTATTATTGGTAACATCCTGTACAGACACATTACTTTCGGCATTGATGTTTGAAGTGTTAT
The DNA here is from genome assembly GCA_964472925.1 of uncultured Fibrobacter sp. Lineage (GTDB taxonomy): Bacteria > Fibrobacterota > Chitinivibrionia > Chitinivibrionales > Chitinispirillaceae > JAAYPC01. The sequence continues at coordinate 2,929 of CAYYNL010000146.1, forward strand.
TGTAGAAAGTACAATTAAGTACGTTAGCATAGGGGCCATTGACGTTGTGGCTAGGCGGTTGAGAAAAGATGCTGGAGTTATTGCTCCAGAAGACTGAATTGGTAATAGTAAGATAATTGTTGTGGTCACCACTCATACTGAATACGGTGGAATTGAAATTTTTTATGATACATCTATTTATTACACAGTTTCTTTGAGTATTTATTAAATTGATTGTGGCCCAATTATTGATGATAATCCGCTCATATTTAGTAGTGCCATTATTGTTTTGCCAGTAATTGGCCCAGTCACCTCCGGAAAAACGGACTATTGGGAAACTGTCAGGATTGGAAGATGCACCCATAATTGTCAGATTAGCAGAGCGGTTACTAGGCCAGCTCTCATCATAAGTATCGATATCGTTACCCTGAATATATATAGTATCACCGGAATTGGAAGCGTTGAGAGCTGCTGTGATGGTTGTGTATGTACTACCGCCATCTGCATCAACAGTTAACTTTGCTGCAAAAGAATCGCACGGCAAAAAAAGTATTGCAATGGAAAAAAAAGCAAAAAAAAGGCAGGATTTTTTAAGCAAACCAAAACTCCGTATACTTTACTAAACCGAGGCCATGATCTCTTTTTCAAGTCTGATTTTTCCACCTAATCCCTAAGTGTGTAAATGCAAAGAATGCAATGCCAGGATCTGTGATATGCAGATGTGTGCAGTCTATTCAATTATATCCTGAATAGCCTGAATTGTCCATTTTTATAAAATTGAGCGGGTTCTTGGAGGTTTATGAGAAGAAGAGAGGCGAAATTTTGCTGAAACGGGGACATTGGCGGGAAACCCTGCAAGCCATTCGTTTCTGGTCTTTCAGAAAACCACTGGCTAAGGGCAGTGGAGTCAGATGTCTAGTAAAGGCACTATCGTGACTTCTTGCTTTCGCGGCTTTGCCGCTCAATCAAGCTACCGCCTGTGGCGGTAGTACTTTACTCCCGGATCATTAGATTCTGAGCGCTCCTGAGCAATGACCAGCAAGCTTTGTCTATTTCTTCTTTCAGGTATTTATTTCTTATCTCTATTGAATTTATTTCTTTAAGTATCTTATCTATTTTTTCCAACGTTAAAGGTTTCCTTAACTGTTCGATCAGTGATAAATATCTCTTAGATTCCTTTCCCATATAGGGTGCAAATTTCAACATCTTACGGTAATTTTTGCCTCTAAGGCGTACTTCATCACCAAATCGTGGCTTTTCAAAGACAATTTCCTCTCCCGATATATTTGAATCAAATCCACTTTTCAGTTTAATCATCAGTTTTGACCAGCCGGATAGATCCGATTTATCAAGAAAATCAGCAAATTTTATTTGATTTGAGGTTTCCTCTTTGATTTGCCGCTCATAAGTCTGGAAAAAGCCGCTGGAGCAGGGTTGCACTCCGAATCGTTTAAGAAGTGAGGTGGAAACATAGCTGTGCAAAGTCTTGCCATCAGGTGTGCCAGTATGCTGCTTATCGCATTCGCCAATACAGGCCAGGGTTATATCTACTATTTCCTGCTCTGGTACATAATTCAGTAGGATAGTTTTTTGCTTCACTGATAAAGAATCATTCTTTATTGCTTCAATTAAATCTTCTTTTTTGAGTTTTAACCGAAGCACTGCATTCCATAATCCGTAATTGGTTCTGGAATTATCGGTATTTGTGGCATAATATGGTTTGATTATATCATCAGTGGTTCCGCTTTTTGCAAAGTTGCTTATATTCTCATTCTGTTTTTCTGAATTACAGATATCAAGATTATACAAGGCTGGGAAAATGGCATTTACAAGTCGCTTATGCAGACCCAGATGAACCGGATGTAATTTAGTGATATCATCGAATATTGTACGCAAAGAGATGGAATCATGGAAATGGACTTCATTTCCAGCGATCTCGACTTTTTTGACAAAGAGTCCGGTATGTTCGGAGGGATTAACAAACAGCTTACCATCATATAAAACATTAAACAGATGAAGTTGTTCATATAACGATAGTTCAAGAGTTCCCAGCGCAATCGAGTATCTATTGCTGTAAAGTTTTTTAACCGAATCGGAAAAGGCAGTTCCTGTACAGAGTTCGACTAATGCAGTATAAAGTGAGGGACCTGTAATTTGATTTCCACTGCGAAGAACATCCATACCCGTACGGGAAATGAACGATCTGACTTTTTCTGATTTTGGATCATCACTGCTCATATCGGTATTAAGACGGTACATGGTTTCAACCGCCATGATATTATTGGAATTTGAGAGATGATTAAACAGGTAATCGTATCCATCGAATTTTTCATGATGATTGTGAACTGTGTAGCCACTTTTTTCTACAGACAGATGATAAGTTACCCCGGTCGGTTTTTCTTCAGGACCATAAAAGTGACGTGCCCAGGCACAACTGTCGCCATATTCAACGTCATCAGATGCCATATCGGTTGGAGAATAGATACCGAAATCGTATGCCATTGCATAAATGAGCGGTTTTGATGTACTGGAGCCGTTGGGATTTCTGTTTACATGCAGGCTTTGCAATCTGCTTCCCAGACGATCCCGTGAATAATATGCAAGCAACTCCCGGGTTCTGGAGTTCATGATAGCATAAGCAAAGTACTGCCCGCTTACGGTTATTGTGTCTCTATAATAAGTAAAACAGGACCTGCGGATATGGTTTTTATTCTTTTTATAACGAATGTTCTGAATCAGAGTATCATTCTTATGAAGGCTTACAGAATTGCCTGATATTCTTACTATAGAATCATCTTTAAGGACAATAATTTTACGTATTGTATCCACTGGGGTAATTTCAGTTAAAGGGAGATCGACTCCTTCTGATCCGATTTTGATATCGGAGCGGATAGTGGTATCCGGACCAAAACCCCTGGAATCAACCAGTTTCTCAAGCATCGATTGCAATCGATAATCGATAGTTAATCTTATGGTCAGATTCCCATAGCGACGGATCATGCTTTCAGGATCAGCAATATCCATCTCAAAGAGTTCCGAATCATCTATTCCGTTTCCTTTACATATTTTTTTCCAGTATTCATTTGCCAAATCAATTAAATGACTTCTTGTGGGGATAATGTTCTGAACTGGCCTGAAACTGAGTGTATCAAGACTGTAAAGAATCTCATCCTGTTGTTTATCGGTCCATTTAAAGTGTCTGGCAAGTGAAGGCATGCTGGTTTTGATCTGTCCAATGATTTTCGATGGAACATGCCGGTTCCATTTTACCAGACGCGAGAGATAAAGGCTTTGGGCCAAACTGAGATCTTTGGGATGAACACCGAAAAGTTTCATACTGATATCATGATATCCCCGCATTCCCCTGCCTGCACTCACACAATGGTTGATGTAGGTAGTAAGGATTTCCTGATTGCTGTATTTTAATTTGAGTGCAGCAGCCAGCTTTAATTCCTGGAGTTTTCTGGAGAGGTTCTGCTCGCTAAAGGCATAGCCTCTACTGTCATATTTCATCAGCAGAAATCTTGCTACCTGCATATGAATTGTGCTGCTTCCTCTGGGGCGCTGCAGTCTGAGGGTTTTAACCGATTTCAATACAGAACAGAAAATCGATCTTAGCAGTGCATTATAATCATAGGCAGTTTTTCTCTTATAGAAATTTTTGTCTTCTGTGGTCAAAAGCGAACTGATCAGAATCTCATTGATATCGTTAAGGAAAACACAGGTATGAGTTGTCTGCATTTTTGCAAGCGCAATACCGTGACGGTCGGTTATAGTGATGGTCTTTTGAATATTTTTGATTTCATTGAGTTTACTTATTGCTGCCAGTGATGGGAAATCTTTTTTCTTTTCTTCTGAAATACAGTTTTTTTGCTGAGAAGAAGTACTGTCTCCACTTATAATTCCGGAAATCTTGTTCATCTCTTTACTTGAATTTATCTCTTGCCAAACATAGCCATAATTTCTGGATAATAATCCATTTTTTTCTTGTTTCAGTAGCTTTTTTGCTCCGGAATCGATATAAGCGAAAAGCAGAATTCCGACTCCAAAGTAGATAAACACTGGCAGGAAGATTAAAAGAGCTATAATTTTTACAATCTTTTTTTTCACTTTTATTCTGTTATTTGCTTTTCGTAACAAGCGTAATTGTTCGCAACAGGAATTTTGTATGCTAAGTACATATTCTGCAGTAAATCTATGGCGATTTTCTGGCCAAACCTAAATCATACGAATTTGGTTAAATATAGCTTCTGAACAGTTTTTTTTTAACTCTCTTTCTCAGGAGATTGCTATGAAGAGCAGACCTTCGAAGTAGTCTTCTGCTAAAGAGGCGATGGCTCAAATCTTGCAATTTAACAGTGAGCTATCACCTTTGAGACGCATAGTTCTGTTAATTTTCACATTCTAGCAGGACAGGTACTATGGAGAGCATCATTCGTATTCTCATGCTGGAAGATTATGAAAATAATGCAAAAATATATATCAGAATGTTACAAAAATCGGACCTGATAATTGAGTCAAAACGGATTGAGACAATCGAGGGCTTCTGGGTGACCTTAAAAGAATTAAAACCTCATATTGTTCTTTGTAACCTGAACCTTCAAAAAATTACTGTTCCTGATATTATCATTCTTATTAAAGAACTAAAAAAATCGGTTCCATTTATAGTACTCGCAGAAAATCATTTCAGTCAGTACAAAGAAAAATTGTTGGATGCAGGAGTTGGTGCTTATCTTACAAAAGAACAATTTGATGATCTGGGAAATATCGTAAAAAAAACCCTAAACAAAGAATATCCTTTAAGTACTCCTGGAGAAGGCGATAATCGGGACGCCAGTTTTAAATCTATCATCGAAAATCTGCCAGATATAATAATTCGTTTTTCTACTGAATTAAAACCACTTTATGTTAATTCTTCCTTTGAGAAGGTAAGCGGGATTGCGGCTGCTGATTTTTTTAAAGATTATATGACAATTGGTCTGCCGGAAAAGGTGAAAAACCATTTTAAGAATCTACTTATACAGGCAGGCTCAAATGGAGCAGAAATTCAGACTGAATATGATTTTCCAGGGCAGCAAACCCGAAGCTTTGAAATCAGAATAATTCCCGAAAAAAATGAAAACTCTGTTATTAAAAGTATTCTTTTAATTGGAAGAGAGATCACCCAAAGAAAACAGATCGAAAAACAGCTTCGATATCTGGCAGAATTCGAAAAGTTGATCAGTACCCTGGCTACCACCCTGATAAATTCCGATTACAGGAAAATTGATACTTTAATCATGAATTCCTTAAGATTACTTGGAAAATTTCTGGCTAGTGACAGGGTCTCTCTGGTGCTTTTCGATTTAGAAAAACGAAGCTTTGAATATGTTTTCCAATGGTGCAATTCAGCAGTAAAAAAGAACATCCAGTTCAACCAATGGAAAAATCCTAATGATCTTCCATGGTTTTTTTCTCAAATAAGCAGTTTTTCTATTATCGAAACTACCTCTATGGATTCGTTGCCACCTGAGGCGGTAAATGAAAGAGACTGGCTGAGCAGATCAGGATTCAACTCTATAATGTATGTTCCGCTGGTTTCTCAGGGAAAAGCGGTCGGTTTTCTGGGTTTTGAATGCTTAAAAGAGGCAAAACAGAGATTATCTGAGCAATTGAAGAAAGTATTGAGGATCGCTGCAGTAATTTTTGTAAATGCAATGGACAGGAAGAAAACCGAGCAGGCGCTTACTCAATCGCAGAGAAAGTATCGCACAATATTTGAAAATACCGGTACTGCAATGGTTATAGTCGAAAACGATTCGCTAATAAGCATTGCTAATTGTCGCTTTTGTCAGTTTACCGGTTATCAGAGATCGGAAATTGAAGGTCTTATGCATCTTGAAGAGTTTATATTTCCCGATGATTTAGCACTATTGGCTGATGTTGCTCAAAACAACTCTTCAGAAGCTAATGAATTACGGATTTTGGATAAGCAAAAAAAGATAAAAAACGTAATTGTCCATACAGCCTTGATACCTGGGGCAACTCAAAGAATTCTTTCCTTTATAGATATAACAGAGCGGGTAAAGGCAGAGCAGCGTTTACGGGAACTTAACTCCTCAAAAAGTGAATTTGTATCTATGGCTTCTCATGAGATGAGGACACCCCTTACCGGAATCATCGGTTTGACACAGACACTTTTATCAAAAGACATCGATTTATCCGAAGAGGAAAAGATTCGGTTTCTGCAAATAATTGAATCTGAGGGTAACCGTCTTTCCAAGCTGCTTAGTGAGCTTCTTGACCTGACCAAAATTGAAACAGGCACAACTGAGTTCAATCCGGTCAAGATCGATGTAATCCAAATGATTAATGAAATCACCAGTATATTTCCTTTGCCACCCACGATAGAATTGAAAATTGATGCTCCGATGAATCATGTAGTCTATGTAAAAGCAGATCATGATCGAATAAAGCAGGTGTTGATGAATTTATTGGAAAATGCGGTCAGGTACAGCAAGGAATCCGGTACAATCACCATTTCGGTGCGTGAACAGGATCATGATGTTTCGATTGCTGTCAGCGATACCGGGCCAGGAATCAGAAAAGAAGATATTCCACGGGTTTTTAATAAATTTTTCCGTTCCAAAACTGCTCTCAGGATAAATAGCAAAGGAACTGGCCTGGGTCTTACAATAGCTAAAAATATCGTTGAAGCACATGGAGGGAAAATCTGGGTGAAATCACGGGAAGGACAGGGAAGTACTTTTATTTTTACCTTGCCTCAAGAATAGTAAATCTGTTTGGTTTAAATCAATTTAACCTGATTCTTACGATTATTATTCGATTTAGGTTAGAGTTTTTTTATTTTGATTTTCTGCACTGAAGCAGTGTTTTCCTGTACCGATTCTCTTAAAGCGGAAAAATTCTTGGTTTTTCATGACAGAGTTAAATAACAAGCGGGCTGCATTATTTGCTACCACTATTGGAGCTTTTCTTATCCCTTATGGCGCATCTTCTATTAATATCGCCTTACCTGCCATGGGAAACGATCTGAAAATGAATGCTGTGCTTATAAGCTGGGTTGGAACATTATACCTTCTTTCTGCAGCAATATTTCTGGTTCCATTTGGAAGATTGGCAGATATATATGGGAGGAAAAGGTTTTTTTTCTGGGGAATAATAATTTTTACTATTGCATCAGTTTTAAAATCATTTTCCACCACCATTGTCTTTCTTTTTGCAATGCAGTTTATTAATGGCATTGGTGCAGCCATGGTTTTTGCAACTGCTGTGGCAATAGTTACCACCATCTATCCTTCCTCTCAACGCGGACAGATCTTAGGAATCAATGTGGCTTCCATTTATCTGGGATTATCAATAGGACCTGTGGTGGGGGGCTTATTAACCCAATTTTGGGGATGGCGAGCAGTTTTTTTGAGTAATGTACCACTTGGAATTCTGGTTATTATTTTGGTACTTGTCAAGGTAAGAACCGACTGGGCTGAAGCCAGGGGTGAGAGATTTGATATTGTTGGATCGCTTATCTACGGTTTGGGGTTAACTGTCATGATGTATGGAATAGCGAAATTGCCTTCGATAGCTGGTGTATTTATAAGTCTTAGCGGTGTTGGAATTGTTGCATTTTTTTTGATCTATGAGACTCATATCACTTTTCCGGTTCTTCATATCGGATTATTCAAAGGAAACTCAGTATTTACTTTTTCCAACATTGCGGCTTTAATTAATTATAGTGCTACTCATGCGGTAGTTTTCCTGCTCAGTTTATATCTGCAGTATGTAAGGGGGCTTAAACCCCGGGAAGCAGGATTGATTCTTTTTGTTCAGCCAATGATAATGGCGATTTTTTCCCCGATAGCCGGGAGATTGTCCGATCACTTTGAACCAAGGATCGTTGCATCATTAGGCATGACACTAAATGTAATTGGTCTGGTTATGTTAACATTTTTAAAAACAGACACTGCTATAAGCAGTATAATTTTTATTCTTTTAATTATGGGAACAGGTTTTGCCCTTTTTTCCTCACCAAACACCAGTGCAGCTATGGGCTCAGTTCATAGACGCTACTACGGAATTGCATCTGCAACCATCGGGACCATGCGTTTATTGGGCCAGATGTTCAGTATGGCAATTTCTACTCTAATTTTTACGGTCCGGATAGGAGAGATACAGCTGAATTCTGATCAATACCAACCTTTTCTTATCGGTTTACAAGGTGCATTTTATGTTTTTGCCGGTGTATGTGCTTTTGGTGTTCTGGCTTCCTATGCCAGAGGTAAGGTGCTGTAGTCAGAAATAGATTGAGATGTTGTGAACTCGATTTAGGTGAAATAACAATAGTAAATTATATCAAAACCCCAGGAGTAAACGTTTCAAACTCAATTTTATACAGTGTTCTTTTGTTAAATTAATCTGAAATCGCATTCTTCTGGGATTACCGTTAAGATTCACCTCCGCTTAATATTTGAATAATAATGCTATGAGTAATATTTTTATTCTGCCTAAAAAGCAGTTTATAAGTTTACTGGATAATT